>RFFY01000022.1 GCA_003697065.1 Actinomyces sp.
CCGCCCTGCACGTCGAGGGCGAGGTCGCCCGTGGTGGCGACCGAGCCGAGGGCGATGCCGCCCGCGGTGTCGGCCAGCCAGATGCCGCCCGTGCCCGCGTTGCCGTCGAAGTTTGCGGCGTCGACTTCGAGCGTCGCCGTCGAGCTGCCCAGGCTGCTCGCGGCGCCGCCGGCGGTGAGCACGACCTGCTGGCCGACCACGTCGGCCGGCGCGTCGGCTCCGGCTTCGAGGATGCGCCCCGCGACGGTCTGGAGGTCCACGGTGCCGGCGGAGGTGCTCCCGCTGGAAGCGTAGTTCACGAACAAGTCGCCGCTGGTGTCGAGGAGGTGGATGTCACCTCCCTCGCTGGTGGCGTTGAGGGTGGTGACGTCGACTTCGAGGCGTGCGCCGGCTCCCGCGCCCAGGGCGCCCGCGCCGGTGACGCTGAGGTTGAGGTTCTCGGCGAGGAGGTCCGGGGCGCCGTCGACGGCGGCGCTGGTGATGCTCCCGCCCGAGGCGCGGAGGGTGAGGGTGTTGCCGGGCGCGCCGAGGGTGGAGGCGCTGCCCACGGCGATGCCGCCGGCGAGGTCATGGAGGGTGGCGTTCCCGCCCTGGGTGGTGAGGTCGAGGGTCACGGCGTCGATTTCGATGGCGTCGCCAATGGTGCCGATGGTGCTCCCGGCGCCGGTGACTCGGAGGTCGAGGGCGTGGGTCACCAGGTCGGCGTCGGCGTCGGAGGGGCTGGCCTCGGTGATGCTGCCGTTCTGGGCGACGAGCGTGATGGAAGCTCCCGGCGCCTGCGTGGTGTCCAGCCGCGCCACGGCGACGCCGCCGGCGGTGTCGGTGAGCCAGATCCCGCCGCCTTGGGTGGAGGCGGAGAGGGTCTGGACGTCGATTTCGATGGGATCGGCGGCGGTGCCGATGGTGCTCGCGCCGCCGAGGACCTGCAGGTCGAGGGTGCCGACGACGATGTCGGGGGTCGGGTCGCTGGGCGCTGCCTCCCGAATGCTCCCGTTCACCACCAGGCGCAGAGTGCCCCCGGGGTTGTTGATGGAGTCGACGAACAGGTCGCCGGCGATGGGCGTGGTGCTCAGGAAGACGCCCCCGCCGTCGGTCTGGATGTTGCCGAGGACGTTGGCGGAGACTTCGAGGAATTCGGTGGGCTCGCCGATGGTGCTCGTCGGGCCGGTGACGCGCAGGTTGACGACGTCGCCCACGATGTCCGCGTCCGGGTCGGCGGGCCGCGCCTCGATGATGCTCCCGTTGGTGGCGAACAGGTCCACGGTGCCCGCGAGCCCTCCGCTGGTGACGAGGCCCGTGGCCACGCCGCCGGCGAGGTCGTTCGCGTAGATGTCTCCGCCGTTCGTGGTGGCGTCGAGGACCACGGCGTCGAGCTCGAGGCGCGCTCCGGCCGTGCCGATGCTCGCTCCGGCCGAGGTGGTCTCGAGGACGACGTGCTCGGAGACGAGGTCGGCGGTGCCGTCGACGGCGGCGCTGGTGATGGATCCGGCGGAGCGCAGATCGAGGAGGCTGCCGGCCGCTTGGGTGGTGGAGAGGAGGCCCGCCTGCACGCCGCCCGCGGTGTCCTCGAGGTAGGCCGCGCCGCCCGCCGTGGCGACGTTCAGCACACCGGCGTCGACCTGGAGGCGGTCCGGCGTGCTCGTGCCGGCGCCGATGGCGGACCCGGCGCCGGTGACGGAGAGGGTCACGGTCTGGCCAACCACGTCGGCGGCCGCGTCGCCGGCGGCGTCGGTCAACGAGCCGCCGCGGACGAGGAGGTCCACGAGGCCGGCGCCGGTGCCGCCGGTGGTGACGAGGCCCACGCCGAGGCCGCCGGAGACGTCCTCGAGGTAGGCGTCGCCGCCCGAGGTGGTGGCGTCGAGGACGCTGGCGTCGACCTGCACGCGGCCGGCGGCGGTGGCGGCGGTGCCGATGCTTCCCGCGCCGGCGGCGGTCAGGCGGACGGTCTCGGCGACGAGGTCGGCGGCCGCGTCGCCGAGGGCGTCGGTGATGGAGCCGTTCGTGGCGTCGAGGACGACCTCGCTGCCCGCGGCGCCGCCGGTGGTGAGGAGGCCGAGGGGGGCGCCGCCGGCGGTGTCGGTGAGGTAGATGCTGCCGCCGGCGGTGGTGGCGTCGAGTTGGGCGGTGGCGTCGACTTCGAGGCGGTTGGCGGCGTCGGTCCCGATGGTCGAGGTCGCCCCGCCGACGGTGAGGGAGACGTTGGCGCCCACCACGTCGGCCGCGGCGCCGGGGGCGGTTTCGGTGATGCTGCCGCCGCTGGCGGTGAGCGCCACGGCCTGGCCGGGCGCGCTGACGAAGCCGTCGCGGATGGCGAGGGCGCCGCTGGTGGTGAGCTCGATGCCGCCGGCGGTGGCGCTGAGGGCCGAGACGCCGCCCACGGTCTCGAGGGTCAGGTTCCCGGTGTTCTGGACGAAGACGCCCCCCGTGCCGCCGGTGGCGGCGAGGGAGCCGAGGGTGGTCTCCAGGGGGTCGGCGGAGGTGCCTACGCCTGCGGTGGCGGCGGCGCCGAGTCGGGCCGCCGTGATGTTCGGGCTGGCGCCGTTGGCGTCGAGGATGGACGTGGTGGCGAGGCCGGTGGCCGAGAGGGTCACGGTCTGCCCTGCGGCAGCGAGGGAGCCACCGAGGCGAATGCCGTCGACGGGCGAGCTGGCCGTGGAGACCACGGTGGCGTCCACGGCGCCCGTGCTGGTGAGGGTGCCGGTGAGCTCGAAGCCGGCGCCCGCGATGGAGGCGCCGGCGCCGGTGGCGGTGCCGCCGAGGCGCACGACGCCCGAAGTGCCGTCGGCGCTGCCGTCGCCCGGGCGGTCGGCGGTGATGGTGAGGGGCCCGGCGGCGCTGAGGGTGGAACCGGACTCGGTCACCACGTCGTCGCCCGAGGAGAGGGCGACGGCGCCGCCGCTGGACTGAACGCTGGAGCCGGCCTTGAGGCGGAGCTCGTGGGCTGCGCCCGAGTCGTTGTTCGAGGCCAGGGCGACCGCGCCGGCCGAGGCGACGGCGCCGGCGACGGTCAGGTCGCCGGAGGCCGTGGCGAGGTCGAGGGCCACGTTGCCGCCGTTGGTGGTGGCGCTCTGCACGGTCAGTCCGCCGGCGGTGTCGAGGAGGTTCAGGAGGCCGCCGGGGGCGCCGGCGGCGCCGGTGCTGGCGGTGAGGGCGCCGGCGTCGACTTCGAGGGCCGTTCCCGCGCTGCCCAGGGTGGCGCCGGCCTGGCTGGCGGTGAGGGTCAGGGTGCCTGCGGTGGCGTTGGCGCCGCCGGCGGCGCCGACGATGTTCCCGGCGCTGGTGGCGATGCTCGCGGTGCCGCTGGCGCCGGCGGAGACGGCGCCCACCGAGAGGGTCACCGTGCCGGCGGCGTCGAGGTCCACGGTGCCCCCGTCGGCGGTGGCAATGGCCTCGCTCACGGTGAGGGCGCCGCTGGTGTCGAGGTCTACGGTCGCGGCGGCGGCCGTGCTGATGCCGGTGAGGCCCGAGACGCCGCCCACGGTGAGGCTGGCGGCGGTGTTCGAGAGGTAGATGCCGCCGCTGGCGCTGGCGCGGGCCTCGAGGTTGCTGACCGCGGTTTCGAGGGGGTCGCCTGCGGTGCCCACTCCCGTGCCGCTGTCCAGGGCCAAGCCGTTGGCGGAGACGTCGTCGCCCGCGGCGTGGGCGTCGACGATGGCTCCGGCAGCGGTCAGGGACACGGTCTGGGCGCCCGCCGAGGCGTCGATGGCCTCGGCGAGGGTCAGGTCGCCGGCGGTGGTCGCAAGGCCGACGCCGCCGCCGCTGGTGGAAATGCCGGCGAGTCCGTCCACGGTGTCCACGCGGAGGGCCTTGCTGTTCTGGAGGAACACGCCGCCCCCGGCGCTGGCCGCGAAGCGGTCCACACTGCTCTGCAGCGGCGTCGCGCCGGTGCCGACGGCGTCGTTGGCGCGAATCACGAGTTCGGCGGCGCTGAGGCTACCGCCGGCGCCCTGGAGGACGTCGGCGCCGGCGGTGGCGCTGTTGTCGAAGCGGATGCGGCGCTGGGCGCTGACGGCGCCGGCGACGGTGATGGTCCCCGTCGCGGAGACGTCCACGTCGGCGGTGGCGTCGGTCTTGCTCGCGCTCACGTTGCCCAGGGTGACGGAGCCCGTGGACTCGAGGTAGACGCTGCTCTCGCCGGCGGCGATGGTCGTGGTGCCGGTGGTCTGGACGCCGAAGGGCTGGGTCGCGGTGCCGACCACGTTGGCGGCCTGCTCGGCGGCGATGGCCTGGTCGCGGACCACGGCGAGGCTGTCGCGAACGAGGTTCGACTGGGTGACGTCGGCCTGGGCCACGGTCACCGCCTCCTGCATGGCGGTGTTGTTCGTCTGGGCGAGGACCAGGTCCTGCTTGGCGGCGAACTCCTGGGCCTGGGCGCTGAGGAGCGCGGACTGGGCGTCCTGCAGGTCGTTCTGCGCGGCGTCGAGGGACTTGCTCAAGGCGAGGGCGACCGCGTCGGCCGCGAGGGCCGCGCTCTGCGCGACGAAGGCGGCGGTGGCGGCGCCCCCGTCGCCGGTAAAGGGGATGGCCTGGGCGGGCGCGGCGATGCCCTCCGCAATTTGAGCGGCGATGCCCAGGGCGAGGCTGGTCGCCTCAGCGACCGTGAGCGCGGTGGAGAGGCTGTTCACGGTGGACTGCTTGGCGCTCACGTCGGCCTGGGCGGCGGCCACCGAGGCGGTCGCGCTGTTGAGGGTCGCCTGGGCAACGGGAATGGCGGCCGCGGTGATGGCCTGGGCGGCGGTGAAGGCGTCGAGGGTGGTCTGCTGGGCGGCCGCCTGGGCCACGGCCGCGCTGGCGTCGGCGATGGCCTGGGTGGTGTTGAGGAGGGCGTCGGCCGCGGAGGGGGTGGTGCCGCTGAGGGTCAGGTTGCGGGCGATGACGTTGTTCGCGACGCCGTTGCCGTCGAGGATGATGCCCGAGCGCGAGGTGATGGAGACGTCGCCGGGAGCGCCCGACGAGCCCTGGGCGTCGAGGAGGCCCACGGTGACGTGGCCGTCGGCGAGGACGCTGATGGTCCCGCCCTCGGTGCGCAGGTTGCCGATGACGGCAACGGCTCCGCTGCCGACGGTCAGGCCGGCCTCGACGGTGATGGTCCCGCTCCCGGTGACGGCGAGGGTGTCGCTCTGGTTGAGGAACACGATGTTCCCCGCTTGGGTGCGGAGGGTGAGCGACTTCCCGCCGCTCACGGTGGTGACGACGCCGCCGAGGTCGTCCACGGTGATGGACTTCCCTTGGATGGTGCCGCCGCCTTGGATGGTCGCGGCGTCGAGGCGCAGGTCGCTGAGGTTGACCACGAAGGCGCCGTTGCTGCCGCCGTTGAGGGAGACGGTGTCGACGGTGGTCTCGATGGGGTTTCCGGACGTGCCGATGCCGCCCAGGGCCGTGGCGGTGAAGTTGCTGGCGTCGACGTTGAGGGTGCCCGTGGGGGGATCGTTGCCGTCGGTGATGGTCGCGGTGGCGCCGGTGGCGTCGAGGACCACGGCGTCGCCCTTGGCGGTGGCGGTGTGGAGAACGATGTTCCCCGCGTTGCTGACCTTGACGTCGGCGCCCGCCGGGCCGACGGCCGTGGCGGCGGTGAGGGTCAGGGTGCCGGCGCCGGCGTTGGCGACGAAGACGCCGCCCGCGCTGGCGGTGGCCGTGAGGTCCGAGACGGAGGACTCGAGGCGGTCGGCGTCGGCGCCGAGGGCGGCGCCGCCGAGGACCGCGGTGGTCGCGGTGACGTTGGTCGCGGCGCCGTTGTTGTCGGTGACTTGGCCGGTGGCGCTGAGGGTGACGGTCTGCCCGCTCGCGCTGAGGGAGCCCAGGGCCACGTTGCCGGTGTTGTTCAGGGTGAGGGCGGCGCCGGTGGCCGTGGCCGAGGCGAGGGTGAGGTCGCCGGTGTTGTCGAGGAACAGACCGCCGCCGCTGGCGGTGGCGGTGAGGGCGCCGAGCTGGGTCTTGAGGGGGGCAGCCGAGGCGCCGATGTTCTGACCGGCGCTGAGGGTGGCTGCGGCGGCAACGATGGCGGTGTTGGCGGGGGTGTTGGCCGTGACGGCGCCGGCCGCGGCGCTGAGGGTGACCTGGTCGGGCGCCGAGACGCTTTCGACGGCGAGGTTCCCCGCGAGGGCGGCCACCGAGACGTCGTTCCCCGCGCCGGTGGCGGTGGCCGTGAGGACGAGGCCGTTCGCCTCGTCGACGAAGACGCCGCCGCTCTGCGCGGTGGCCGTGAGGGTGGCGACGCTCGTGTCGAGGGTGTTGCCGGCTGCGCCCACGGCGGTCGACGCGGTGAGGGTGGCGCTGTCGGCGACGATGTCGGAGGCGGCGTCGTTGGCGTCGTCGGCGATGACGCCGCCGCCGGCGGTGAGGGAGACGGCGTTGCCCGCCGCCGTGCCGACGTTCACCGTCCCGACGGCGAGGCCGCCGCCGGTGTTCTGGAAGCTCAGTCCCGTGAGGCCGCCGGCGTTGAGGAGGTCCGTGGACGCGGTGAAACCGGTGCTCCCGCCGGTGTAGGTCACCGAGACGTCGCCGTCGTTGGTGGTGGCGTCGAGGGTCGCGAGCGTGCCCGTGTTGGCGATGTAGGTCCCCACGCCGGCGTCGGTGATCCGGGTCTTGAGGGAGGTCGCGAGCGCCGTCTCGAGGGGGTCGGCGGCGGAAAAGAGGCCGCTCTTGGCGCTGAGGTCGAGGGCGTCGGCGGTGACGTTGACGGCGCCCCCGTTGGCGTCGGTGATGCTGCCCTGGTCCGCGGCGAGGACGACCGACTGCCCCGCGGCGTTGACCGTGCCGACGGACAGGCTGCCGGCGTCGAGGGTGACCTTCACCGGGCCGGCGGCCGCGATGCTCGTGAGGTCGAGGGCGTTGGTCTCTTGGAGGGCCACGCCGCCGCCGGTCGACGAGGCCGTGGCCGTCATGACCTGGATTTGAAGGGGAGCGTTGGGGTCGGCGATGGCCCCGCTGGCGGTGAGGGTCAAGGTGCGGGCGGTGAGGTTCAGGGCCGCGCCGTTGCCGTCGGAGATCTGTCCGGCGCTGGCGGTCACCGCGAGCACGTCGGGGGCCTGCACGGTTTGCAGGCTGATGTCGCTCGTCGTCGAGGTGAGGACGACGTCGTGGGTGCCGGCGACGCCGCCCACGAGGATGTTCCCCGCCGCGTCCGGACCGGGCGTGTTGCCTCCCTCGCGGGCGACGACCGAGTTGACGAGCATGCCGTCCGCTTCGGCGATGTAGATCCCGCCGTCCTGGGTGGAGGCGGTGAGGGTGCCGATGGTGGTGCGAATGGGCAAGGCGGCGGTGCCGATGGCGCCCGGCACGATGGCGGCGGGGTCGGAGGCCTGCAGGACGAAGTTGACCGGCCCCGAGGTGATGTTGCTCGGGCCGACCCCGGCGGCGGCGTCGGTGATGTTGCCGTCGGTGACGGTGAGGAGGACGGTGCCGGTGCCGGCGTTGAGGGTTCCGAGGGGAAGGTCGCCGGTGGTGGCGAGGCTCACGTGCCCGTTGTTCGTGGTGGCGTCGACGCGGGCGGTGGGGGAGACGGAGAGGGCGGGTCCGGTGGCGCCGATGCCGGCGTTGGCCGCCGTTGCGGAGAGGGTGAGGGTCGCGCCGCCAATGCCCGAGCCGCCGGAGACTTGCGTGATCTCCCCCACCGAAGAGACGGTGACGTTGCCCGTGGTGGTGATGGTGTTCACGGCGACCGTGCCCGGCTGGAAGGGCGCGACGGCGCCGGGGTCGATGGTGAGGGTGACGTCGCCGGCGCCGGCGGCGATGGTGGTCCCGGCGGCCATGACGATGCTCCCGGCGCCGGCGTCGCGGTTGGCGGACTGGGCGGCGGGGTCGTTGGCCGTGATGCTCACCGCGCCGTCGTTGGTGGTGATGTTCGCGTTGACGAGGACCGAGCGCCCGGCCTGCACGGTGAGGGTCGCGTTGGCGGTGGTGAGGCTGATGGGGTCGGTGATGGTGACGTCGGTGTTCGCCTGAAGGATGATGTTCGCCCCGGTGTCGAGGCTGGCCGGGGTGAGGGTGGTGGTTCCGGTGGGGTTGTCGGCGAAGGTGTTGTTCATTCCGTCGTAGGAGGCGCCGCCCGCGCTGGCGACAACCAGGAACTTGGGGTCGATGAGGAAGGTGCCCAGGGCGCCCTGGGGGGCGGTGGCGTCGACGCGGCCGAGGACGTCGACCTGCGCGTCGCCCGAGGCGTCGACGAAGCCGCCGTCGCCGCCGAGGGCGCCGCCGCGGGCGAGGACGGTTCCGGCGAAGGTGGTGTGGCCCCCCGAGCGGAGGAAGACCTGCCCGCCGGAGGCGTCGCCTTGGCCGCTCACGTCGATGAGGCTTTCGGCGGAGGCGATGGTCCGCTGGCCGGAGTCGAGGCGCACGGTGCCGCCGGCGGCGTCCGAGCCGCGGGCGAGGATGGTCCCGAAGTTGCCCGCGCCGCGGCCCGAGATGCGGACTTCGCCGCCGGCGGCGCCGGCCTCGGCGGCGGAGGCGTCGACGGTTCCGTCGTTGCGAGCGATGCCCTCGGCGCCGGCGGAGAGGATGACGCGCCCGCCGCGCCGGACCAGCGAGCGGGCTTCGATGATGCCCTCGTTGTTGACCACCGAGGCGAAGACGCCGTCGGCGGCGTCGCCGCTGAGCAGCACGTGGCCGCCCTCGGCGGAAATGCGCCCCTGGTTGCTGACGGCGGCGTCGATGGGTTGGCCGTCGGGACCGCGCACGGACTCGAGGACCTTGCCGGAGACCGAGTAGGTGAGGAGGCCGTCGCCGCGGAAGTCGAGGGTGAGGCGGTCCCCGGAGGCGAGGACGACCTTGCCGAGGCGGGCGACGATGAGGCCCCGGTTGGCGACGCCGGGGGCGACGAGGAAGGCGAAGCCGTTCTCGGAGATGCGGATTTCGCCCTGGTTGACGACCAGGCCCGCCGCGGCCCCGCTCTGCTGCTCGAAGAGGTCGCGGCCGGCCATGAAGTCGGCGTCTCGGATGTCGAAGGTGGTGGCGAGGAGGCCGGCGACGTCGACGCGGGCGGAGGAGCCGAAGAAGACCCCGTTGGGGTTGACGATGAACACGCGGCCGTTGGCGGTGAGTTGGCCGAGGATGGACGTCGGGCGGGCGCCGGCGATGCGGTTGAGCGCGATGGCCGCGGCGTTGGGCTGCTCGAAGCGGAGCGCCTCGTTGGCGCCGACGTCCATGCTGCGCCAGTTGATGATGGCCCGGTCGCTGAGTTGCCGGACGGTGGTGGTCGCGCCGTTCTGGACGATGTTCGCGTCGCCGGCGACGACGTTTCCCCCCTCGGGGCCGGCCTCGGCGCGGCCGAGGCCGGCGAGGAGGCAGAGGGCGACCAGGCGGCCAAGGCGCGGCGAGGGGTGGGACGTTGTGGCGCGAAGGCGACGTCGAATCGAGCTCATGAGGCCTCCCGGGATCGACGGAGTCGGCGGGCGGGGTCGGTCGTGCGGGTCTCGGGCCGTGGAGGAAGCGCCGCGGCGGGCGGGAACGCGGCGCCGGAGGTCGGCGGCGAAGGGCGCGGGGGTACGCCTCGTGGCGGTGGGGTGCCTTCGCATTCAGAACTCCAGGGTCGCCGAGACGTAGTAGGTGGGCTTTTCGCTGTGGCCGTTTGCGGGGGGGCTGAGGGGCCAGGCCACGTCGAGGCTGAGATCGAGCTCGAGGGCTCCCCACCAGGGGTCGCTGAGGTGGGAACGGAGCCCGAAGCCGGCGCCCGTGAGCTCGGCGGTGCGGCGCTCGCCGGGAAGCGGGTCTTTGCGGTGCTTCCCGCCGTGGTCGGCGAAGATGAGGAGCTGCAAGAGCTCCCGCCGTTCGAAGGGGGCGAAGCGCAGCTCGGCGCTGCCGAAGTAGCCGTCGTCGCCGGCGAGTTCGCCGGGGGTGTAGCCGCGCACGGTGTTCGCGCCGCCTACTTGCCATTCCTGGCCGGCGACGAGGTTGGTGGTCGCCCACTGGCCGCCGAGGCGCAGGTAGAGGGAGAACTGGTCGCCGAGGGGCTGCACCCGGGAGAGGAAGCCCGAGAACTTGACGAACAGGTTGTCCGCGCCCAGCCGGCTGGCCTTGGGGTCGTTGCGGGGCATGCCGCCGAGGAGCCGGTCGAGGCCGTGGGCGACTTCCACGAGCGCGTCGGTGCGGCCGCCCCAGTGGACCAGCTCGCCCTGGGCCCGCAAGGTCAAGTAGCTGTTCACGTCGTGGGAGCTGGTGCGCCGCCCGAGGAAGAAGCGGCTGTCGGCGTAGGTAAAGGCCAACTCCCCGCTGAGGGCGAAGTCGCGCGTGCGGGTGACGAGTTGGCGCAGGTAGACCGTCCCGCTCGAGGAGCGGCCCTCGATGTCGAGGAGCTGGAAGTCGCGCGCGACCTCGAAGGTCCCGTAGGAGCCCGCGACGCCCAGCTTGGTGTCGTAGGCGTTCAGCGGCAGCTCGTAGCTGCCCGACGCCCCGTAGAGGTCGTTGACCCGCTGGCCGACGAGCGCCGTGGCCGAGAGGCGGTCCCCCGAGACGAGCAGGTGGCTGGCGTCGACGCGGAGGCCGAAGCGGTGCCGGCTGACGAAGCGGGAGCCGTAGTTGTTGAAGAAGGCGGTGATGCTGAGCGGGAACTCCTCTTCGACCTTGGCGTGCAGGTCCACGGTCCCCGGCTCGTCGCCCGGCTCGAGCACGGTGCGCGCATCGATCCCCTCGTAGTCCTCGCGGAGGACGAGGAGCGCGTCCTCGAGCGCCTCGGTGTCGAGGGATCCGTCCTCGCGCACCGCCCGCTCGAGGCGGTCGCGGACGAAGGCGTCCGAGACGTACTCGTTGCCCTCGACGACGATGGCGCCGAGGCGGCCCTCGGTTACGGCGAGGAGGACCACGCCGCCCTCGACCTCCTGGGCGGGCACGTAGGCGCGGGCGAGGAGCCGGCCGCGGCGGCGGTATTCGGCCGTGACCGCAGCGGCGGCCTCCTGCACGCGCTCGAAGGTCAAGGGCTGCCCGACGAAGGGGGCGACCAGGGACTCGAGCTCGGCGGTGGCGATGCTCTGGTTGCCCTGGAAGCGGAAGCCCTCGATGCGCAAGGCCGGGCTCGGTTCCCCGGAGGCGGCTTCGTCCTCCTCGGCGAGGGTGCCGAGCTCCACCGCCGGGCTGTCGTCTTCGGCTTCGTCCGTGCCGGTCGCGGGGGGAGCGAAGGCGTCGTCGGCGGGAGCGGGGGCGTCGTCGGC
>RFFY01000227.1 GCA_003697065.1 Actinomyces sp.
CGCCATCTGCTCACGCGTCACCACCTCCGCCGGCCCGTACCGACCCGGCGCCACACCCGTCGTCACCCCCAACTCGAACAAACACCCCACATCACCGAAGGCGAACGACGACACCGCAACATCGGCCAGAGGGTGGTCACGGCTCGTCGAGCAGTCGACGTACACGGCGGGCACGATCACCGTCGTGGCCGCCGAGGTCGGCCCGAAGCCGGCGGTGTTGGCCGCCGTGACCGTGAAGGCGACGGGAACGCCGCGGGGCACCCCGTCGACGACACACGAGGTGGCCGTCGTCACACACGATCCCGCCGGTACACCGGCGACGGTGTAGACGAGGGCGGGGTCACCACCGTCGTCGGTGGGCGGGTCCCACGCCACGGCCACCGTGCCGTCGCCGACGGTCACCCGCGGTGCGGCGGGCGCACCGGGCGGGGTCGCCGGGGCCCAGCCCGCCAGGACCCCGTCGATCCAGGCCCGGTGGGGCGACACCCGCTGACCGGCGTCGAAGGCGGTCCCGGACAGGCAGCGGTCGGCGGGCCCGAACGACACGAGGGCCTCGAGGACCAGCTCACCCGACGGCGCCAGCCCCACCAGGGGACCACCGCTGTCACCCGAGCAGGCCCCGGTGGTCACGTCGCCGAAGCACACGGTGTTGGCCGGATCGGTGGCACCGCAGGCGGCGAAGGCGTCGAGGGGTGCGGTGTCCACGCCGGTCAGGGCCAACACGGGCGCCGCCTGGAGCCCGTCGGGGAAGAGGGTCCGGTAGGGGTCGACGGCGCCCCAGCCGGCCACGACCAGACCCCGGCCCCGGGAGGGCTGGACGGGATCGCTCTCCAGCGGCACCGGCGCCACACCGTCGACCACCCGGGCGAGATGCAAGGCGGCGAGATCGACCGAGCCGAAGGAGTTGGGAACCCACCCGGGATGCACGGCCGTCTCGACGACCGGGATCCGGTCGGCGGGCGTGACCGCGCTGAGGAAGGTCGCCCCGACCGCCACCTCGAGGTCGGCGACGTCGAGCCCCTCGATGCAGTGGGCGGCCGTCAGCACCACGTCGGGAGCGATCAGCGATCCCCCGCAGAACTGGGCCTGGAAGGGGTCGACGACCGAGGAGGTCAACAGGGCCGCCACGAAGCCGTCGTTGAGCGTGGTCGACCCACCCACGACGAGGGGTCCGAGCTCGGTCGGGTTCGTGGCGCCGGGACCCGCCGGGCCCGCCTCCACCCCCGCCGGCACCATGGTGGCCAGGGCCACCACCAGTGCCGTGGCCGTCATCGTGATCCGCCGTACCATGCCGTCTCCCCCGTCGGGCCCGCCCGGCGCGGGCCGCTCGATCCCCCGTCGCTCCCCGCCGTGACACGGCGGCGACCGGGAGACGACGACCGCCGGGGCCCGGGGGCGACCCTAGTCGCCGGTGCCGTCGGCCAGCAGGGCGATGAGGGCGGAGGTGTCCCAGCGCCCGTGGCCCCGCCGCTGGAGCTGGGCGTAGAACTGGTCGACGAGGGCGGTGACCGGCAGGCTCGAGCCGTTGCGCTTGGCCTCGGCCAGGCAGATGCCGAGGTCCTTGCGCATCCAGTCGAGGGCGAAGCCGAAGTCGAACTCGCCCCGGGCCATGGTGCGCCCCCGGTTCTCCATCTGCCACGAGCCCGCTGCCCCCTTTTCGATCACGTCGAGCACGAGATCGACGTCGAGGCCGGCCCGCCGGGCGAAATCGATGCCCTCGGCCAGGGCCTGCACGAGCCCGGCGATGCAGATCTGGTTCACCATCTTGGTGAGCTGGCCCGACCCGGCCGGACCCAACAAGGTGACGGCCCGACCGTAGGCGGCCATGACCGGTTCGGCCCGGGCGAAGACCTCCGGGTCGCCGCCGCACATGACGGTGAGGGTGCCGTTCTCGGCCCCGGCCTGCCCCCCGGAGATGGGGGCATCGAGGAAGCCGACGCCCCCGGCGGCGGCCTCGGCATGGAGCTCACGGGCGAGATCGGCGGAGGCGGTGGTGTGGTCGACGAGGACGGTGCCCGCCCCCATGGTCGCCAGCGCCCCGTCGTCGCCGGTGGTGACGGCCCGCACGTCGTCGTCGTCGCCCACGCACACGAACACGAACTCGGCGTCGGCCGCCGCGGCCGCGGGCGTGTCGGCCCGCCGGGCCCGCTCGCCGGCCGCGTGCTCGACCACCCAGGCCTCGGCCCGGGCGGTGGTGCGGTTGAACACCGTGACCTCGTGGCCGGCGGCGACGAGATGACCGGCCATCGGATAGCCCATCACGCCCAGCCCGATGAAGGCACACCTGGCCATGTCCCACGCCTCCCTGTGCTCGTTCGTGCGGCCCGTGGTCGCCGTCGTGGCGCTGACCACGGCGGCGAATCTAGGCGCGGGGACGAACCGGGAGGGTGGTCGCGGGGTGCCGCGTCGCCCACGCGGCACCCCGGACCGGTGCGCTTCCGACCGCTCCGCCCCTTCCCGCGTGCGGGGTCCAGCGAGGCGTCGGCCGGGTTTTCCAGGGTAGATCTCGGGTCGGTTCGCCCTGTCGGGGTCGTGGCCTCCTAGCAGTACAGGTTGCAGGTGGGGAACTGGTCGGCCAGGGCCGGGTCGTCGAAGGCGACCCGGTAGCTCACGCCGGGCGTGAGGTGTTCGAAGAGGTACCAGCCGTAGGCGTCGGTGGTGCCCGTGTCGAGCACGGCACCGGTGGTGGCGTCGTACAAGGTGGTGCCCACCCCCGCCGCCGGCGACTCCTCGGCCTGATGCACCCCGTCACCGTTGGTGTCGTACCAGACCATGCCGCCGATCAGGCACTGGCGGCGGAAGGCGAAGTCCACCGTCAGGTTGTAGTTGGCGTCGACGGTCTGGCCGTAGGGATCGGGGTTCTCGACGAGGGGCTCGGCCCCCGCGGTGAGGGTGAAAGGTGCCGTCTCGACCGCCTCTCCCCAGCTCGTCGGGTCGAGACCGTCGTCGACGCCGTCGACGTCGTCGTCGGCGGGGGTCGCCCCCGGCGACGACTCGAGCACGTCGAGGCGTCCCGTGTCGGTGTCGAAGTTCGAAGCGGCCACCACGACCTTGTAGGTGCCGTTGGCGAGACCGCCGAACTCGTAGAACCCACCGGCAGCGGTCACGGTCGTCTGGTCCAGGGTGAAGGTGCCGTCACCGTCGAGGTCGGACCACAGCTCGAGGGTCACCCCGTCGATGCCCCGGTCGATGCCCTCGTCGAAGACGCCGTCGGCGTCGTCGTCGTAGAACACCCGGTTCCCCACCGAGATGGTGGTGAACCCGAAGTCGATGCTGGTGTCGCTGTTGGCGTCGCCTCCGGTGTCGAAGGCCAACCCGCCCGCGGGCTTGTCGGCTTCGCCGGTGGGAGCGGCGTCGACGGCGAGGGTGACGGTGCCCGAGTACACGGTGTCGCCGGGCAGGGCCGGGTCGATCCCGTCGTCGTTCTCGTCACCGGCGCCGACCACCCCGGCGGTGGAGTACCAGCCCGCGAGCGCGCCACCGTCGGCGAAGTTCGCGGCTGGCACGCCCACGAGGTACGAGCCGGGCGCCACGCCCGTGAAGAGGTAGTAGCCCGAGGCGTCGGTCGTGGTCCGCATGAGAGCGGTCGACCGGTCGGCGACCCCGTCGGCGTCGTCGTCGCGGTACAGCTCGACGGTCACGTCCGCCACGCCGGCGGCCGCCTCGTTGACCGACGACACCGTGCCGTCGGCGTCGAGGTCCTTCCACACCCGGTTGCCGACGGCCAAGGTGGCGGCCGCGGTGAAGCCGAAGTCGACCGTGAGGTCGGCGTTGGCGTCGTCGACGGCCCCGAGGGTGACACCGTCGGGCGTCGAGGCGTCCTCGCCGGTGGGCTCGGCGCCGACGGCCAGGACGAGGGGCAGGCTGTCGACGTCACCACCGGCGCCGGTCGGCGCCACCCCGTTGTCGTCACCGTCGACGCCGTCGTCGGGGTCGGGGGCCGGTTCGCCGTTGGCGGTGGTGTTCGCATAGCCCTCGAGGGGTCCGCCGTCGGCGAAGGCGGCGGCGGGGATCCGCACGACGTACTCGACGCCGGGCTGCACACCGGTGAAGAGGTAGCGACCCTCGGCGTCGCTGGTGGTGGCGGCGACGAGGGAGCCGTCGGCGGCGAGGTGGAGCTCGACGGGAACGCCGCCCGCCCCGACCTCGCCGGCGCCGAAGAGTCCGTCGACGGTGGCGGTGTCGAAGAAGACCCGGTTGCCGATGGCCATGCCGTGGAAGCCGAAGTCGACGGTCAGGTCGGCGTCGGCGTCGGGAACCGGGGACGGGGTGGTGTCGGGGTTCTCCCCCGTCGGCGCCGACCCGTGGGCCAGAGTGACCGTCGCCGAGCGCACGGCCCCACCGGCGGAGACGGGATCGAGACCGTCGTCGTCGTTGTCGGTCCCCACGCCGGTCCCCGTGGTGACCGAGGACAGGCCCGCCAGGGGAGCCCCGGCGGTGAACATCGACGCCGGGATCTCCACGACGTAGTCGCCGGGGGCGAGGCGCACGAAGCGGTAGGCGCCCGTGGTGTCCGTGGTGGTCGTGTCGACCAGGGCGTCGGTGGCGGCGTCGCGCAGCTCGACGGTCACACCGGCGATGCCGGCCTCGCCGGTGTCGGTGCCGTCGGCGTCGCTGTCGAACCACACCCGGTTGCCGAGCACCAGGGCGGTGAAGCCGAAGTCGACGGTGAGGTTCTCGCCCGTGTCCGGCGTGGCGGTGTCGTTGTCGTCGGTCTCACCCGTCGGCTCGGCCCCCGCCGTCAGGGTCACGGTCCCGCTGCGCACGGCCTGACCCCAGCTCGTGGGGTCGACACCGTCGTCGTCGCCGTCGATGTCGCTGTCGGGGGTGGTCGTCCCCGACGGACCGGTGGTCGACACGAGGTACTCGAGGGGACCGCCGGCGGCGAAGTTGGCGGCGTCGATCTCCACCACGTAGGCGCCCGGGGCGAGGCCGGCGAAGAGATAGTGGCCGTCGGTGTCGGTCGTGGTCGTGGCGACGGGGGCGTCGGAGGCGGCGTCGCGCAGGGTGACCGCCACCCCGGCCAGCCCCGTCTCACCGCTGCCGAGCAGACCGTCGCCGTCGGCGTCCAACCACACCCGGTTCCCGATGCTGAGGCGGTAGAAGCCCAGATCGAGGGAGAGGTTGGACCGGTCGTCGCGGCGCACCGTGCCGGGATCGGCGTCGACGCCGGAACCCCGCCGGGTCTCCTCGTCGGTGGGCTCGTCGCTGCGGTCGGCGCCGTTGCCGAGGGTGATGATGCGGGTCACCGTGCCCGAGGGTCCGCCGGTCACGTCGACGGTGGCGTAGGCGTCGCTGTCGTTGTCGACGTCGTCATCGGGGTCGGTGACCGTGCCCGGCGAGATGCGGTGGGAGGCCAACGCCGCCTGCCCGTCGGGGATCACGACGTAGTAGTCGCCGGCCGCCAGGTCGGTGAACAACCAGTGGCCGTCGGTGTCGGTCGTCGTCTGGCCCACGAGGGTGTCGGCGGCGTCGGCGCTCACCGAGCCCTCGTCGGACCACAGCTCGACGGTGACGCCGGCGATGCCCGGTTCGCCCACGTCGGCCACCCCGTCGGCGTCGAGGTCCTCGAAGACGAGGTCGCCCAGGGCGTAGGTGACGGGGGCGGCGAAGCCGAAGTCGAGAGTCAGGTCGGAGTTGGCGTCGCCGACGGCGGTGAGGGCGGCGTCGGCGACCGCCTCGGCGTCGGCGCCGGTGGTGCCGTCCGTCTCCCCGGTGGGTGCGCCCAGGGCGCTCAGGGTGAAGGGGGCCGACACGGCGGCGTAGCTGGTCGCCGGGCTGCCGTGGTCGGTGTTGTCGCCGGTGCCGGTGCCGTAGGAGCTCTCGAGGGTGTCGAGGTCGACGCTCACGCCGCCCGCCGTCTGGCCGGTCTGGCCGGCGGGGACACCGAGGAGGTAGGTCGTGGCGGCGGCGAGTCCGTCGAAGGCGTAGTGGCCAGCGGCGTCGGTGATGGCGGAGTCGACGAGGGGGTCGGCGGCGTCGATGCGACCGTCGGCGTCGAGATCGCGGTAGATCTGGATCTCCACCCCGGCGAGGCCGGCTTCCCCACTGTCGGCGACGGCGTTGCCCTCGGCGTTGCCGGCCCCGTCGTCGTAGAACACGAGGTTGCCCACGCGCAGTCGGTGGAAGCCGAAGTCGACGCTGAAGTTCGACCGGGCGTCGGGCACGCCCCCGGTGTCGGCGTCGACGCCCGACCCCGAACGGGTGGTCTCGTCGGTGGGCTCGGCCGACAGGGCGAGGGTGAACACCCCGCTGGCCACCCCGGCCGGTCCACCGGTGACGGCGAGGTCGAAAGCGCCGTTGTCGTCGTTGTCGACGTCGTCGTCGGGGTCGGCACTCTGGCCGGTGACGTCGCTGATCCAGCCGTCGGGACCCGTGCCGTCGGCCCCGGGCAGGACCACGTAGTAGTCGCCCCCGGGGACCTGGTGGAAGGCGTAGGTCCCGTCGGCGGCGGTCGTGGTGATCCCGACCCGGGTGTCGCCGGCGGAGGCCCCCGGGGTGGCGTCGTCGTCGGCCCACAGCTCCACCGTCACGTCGGCGATGCCCGGTTCGCCGGCCTCGGCGACCCCGTCGGCGTCGAGATCGGCCCACACCAGTTCGCCGACCCGGTAGCCCGTGGTGCCCACCGTCAGCACGGCGATGTCGTGGTCGTCCTCGTCGAGGGTGCCGTCGTCATCGATCTCGTCGTCGACGACCGGGTCGCCGGCAAGGGCGTCGGGGGTCGAGTCGATGTCGGTGCCACCCGAGGCGGCCGAGATCTCGGCGACGTCGGTCAGGGTCTGGCCGGTGGTCCCGGCGTCGACGCGCAGGGTGAGGGTGAGACGGGTCTGGGCCCCGGCGGCGAGAGACGAGACGGTGGCCGTGGGGGTGCTCGTCCCGTCGGTCCCAGTCCAGCCCGGGTTGTCGGCGGCGAGGAAGGTCAGGCCCGCCGGCACCGTGTCGGTGACGGTGATTTCGGTGGCCGGGTCGCTGCCCTGGTTGAACACGTCGATGGCGTAGGTGACCGTCGAGGTGCCGGGCACCAGGGGATCCTCGGACAGGCCCGAGATGGTGGTGCGCAAGGCGAGGTCGAAGCCGACGGGAGCGCTGGCCACGTCGGCGGAGGGCACCTCGATGCCCACCATGCGCGGCTCGGCAGCCGACAGGCGCAGGCCCGAGTCGGCGTTGGTCACCCGGTGGGCCACCGAGTTCCAGGCCTGGGAGTCGTAGGGGGCGCCGTGGGGAGCGCGCATGGGCACGTCGAAGCGGAGCTGGGTGGTCGGCGACCAGAAGGTCGACGAGAAGGGCATGGTGATCCGGAAGGCCCGCACCAGGGTCCAGTCCGACGGGGTGGTCGTCCAGTCGTCGACACAGCTCGTCTGCCAGCCGGTCTCGTCGGCCGACGCCGACACCTCCGGACGGCAGGGGTTGATCGACAGGGAATAGGCGATCGAGCCGCCGGCCTGGGTGAACAGGGACGCGGTGGTGGCGTCGGCCGCCACGATGGGCCCCTCGAGGTCGGGCTGCCAGCCCGAGTTGCGCGCCACCGAGGCGAGGACCTCGCTCACCGCCGTGTCACCGACCCAGGGCAGGATGTCGTAGACGACGTAGTCGGTCAGGGGGATGTTGCCCGAGTTCTCGAGCACCAGGTGGTAGGTGAAGGTCCCCCCGGGCACGGTGCGGGCCACACACGGATAGCGGGTGGCCGCGCCCAGGGCCGGGCAGGTCGGGTTGGGGACGACACCGGGGTTGGCCGGGTCGACGTGGTCCAGACCGGCGTCGGCGGACACCCACAGCTGGGACGACACGACGGCGGCGGGGATCACGGTCCAGCCGGCACTCTCGGTGCACACGGTCTCGCTGGTGTCACCGTCTCCGTCGAGGTCGGCGGTGTCGGTGCCGGTGTCGGCGCTCTGGCGACATTCGGGTTGGGTCACCTCGAAGGCGGCGAAGGTGTTCGTGTAGGAGCCGGCGCTCGTGCCGGGCACGACCCGGGTGGTGAAGCGGATGCGGATCCAGCTCCACCAGGGTTTGACCGCGGTCGGGTTGGCGACCGCCGGCGACCCGTCGGAGCGGTAGGCGCCGGCGGGAGGCGTGTCGCTCCAGCTCCAGCGCAGCAGGGTGCGGCCGGTACCGCCGTAGTCCTCGATCACCTCCAGGTTCGGCTCGGTACCGGCGGGTGACAGCGACGAGGCGTTGTCGAAGACCACGGCGTCCCACGAGACGTAGTCGAGTTCCGCGGGGAGGAGATCGGCGACGAGGGGGTCGGTCAGGTCCAGGTAGCCGGTGTTGCGGATCCGCAGCTCCCACTGGATCTCGTCGCCGGGCGAGATGTCACCGCTGGTCAGGAGCTGTTTGGCGACGTCGAGACGGGGGATGGGGTCGATGATCGAGGTCGAGGTGCAGCTCTGGTCGCTGCCGGTCGCCCAGGTGGCGGTGGCGCAGTTGGTGATGGTGCCCGGCGGGACGTAGCCCGACGGGACGGTCATGCGGATGCGGGGCCGGGTCCCCTCGTCGAAGGTGGCGGGCACAGCGTCGACCCGGGTGCCCGAGGTGTCGTCGAAGAAGGTCCAGCGCACGTCGGTGACGCCGGCCGGCAGGGTGCCCGAGGCGACGGTCCAGGTGGTGTTGGCCGTCCCGTCGACGGTGCCCAGGGTCGTCCAGGTGGCGCCTCCGTCGGTGCTGTACTCGACGTCGGCGGAGATGGTCGAGGGGGTCCAGGTGCCGGCGCGGACGTGGACGAGGTCGAGCTCGGTGGGCAGGGAGTCGGTGAGGGTGAAGGCGTCGACGTCGACGTTGGAGGCCGAGGCGTCCCACCTCAAGGTGTAGTTGATGGTTCCCCCGGGGACGTCCTCGCCATCGCCGGCCTTCACGAGGTTCACCGACTGGACCGGGTCGATGACGGTGACGGTCACGCTGGCCGAACCGATCTGGCCGGCGCCGGAGCCCGTGTCGCCGTAGCCGACGACGGTGTCGACCGAGGTGGAGCCCGACGGGAAGGCCGACGCCGGGTGCCGGAGCTGGAGGGTACGGGTCGTGCACGTCTGCCCCGTGCCGTCGGTCCCGGCGTACAGGGTGGCGATCGAGAGGGTGCCGAGGTCCCAGGTGACGGTCGAACCCGACACCGTGCCGCCCCCGGCGTCGACGATCACCGTTCCGTCGGGGATGGTGTCGACGAGCTGGGCGCCGGCGAGATCGACGTTGCCGAGCCCGGTGTCGGCGCACAGGCCCAGGGTGTAGGTGACGACGCCGTCGGGGGCGGGGTTGCCGCTGGGGGCGCTCTTGGTCGCCGTCACCGACCACTGGGGGGTGGGAGCGGCCGTCGTGACCGTCCAGGTGGCCGAGGTCTGGGTACCCGACGCCCCCGACGAGGGGGTGGCGTAGGTGATGGTCGAGGTGTTGGGGATGCTCACCCCGCCGGCCACCCCGAACCTCACCCTCACGGTGAGGGTCGCCTCCGAGGAGGATCCGTCGAGGAAGTCGGGGTGGCTGATCGTCACCCGGTGGGCGACCGGATCGTAGGTGCCGGTGAAACCACCGGCGGTCTGCAGGTCGACGTACTCGAGATCGGCGTCGAGATCGTCGGTGATGGTCGTGGCGCCGCACGAGGAGTCGAGTCCCGAGCACGAGTAGGTGAAGCGGTACTGGAGGTACTCCCCGCTCGAGACCGTCCGCTCGCCCCCGACGAGAGTCATGTCGAAGGTGACGACACCGGCCGCCGTCACCGCCGGCACCAGGGCCCCGGCCAGCGACACGAGCATCGAGGCGACCACCAGGGTCGCCACGACACGGCGCACGACTCGGCGGCGGCGCCGGCGCGCCGGCCGCCCATCGGGGGTTGGGCTCATCGGTTTCCTGTCCTGCGAGGGAGGTGCTCACCACAGGTAACGACCTCCCGCCCCGGCGTCTGCAACGGAGGCGACCGGCGGCCCCCGCCCCCGGGACCCCGGTCCCGGGACTCCCCCACCC
>RFFY01000228.1 GCA_003697065.1 Actinomyces sp.
GTCACCGCCCCCGCCCCCGCCTCGCCGGCCTCGCGGCCCTCGTGGCCGCCGTCGCCCTGGTCGCCACCGCCTGTTCCGGCACCGGCGGCGACGACGTCCTCGACGTGCAGGCCGCCCTCGACGGCGACCCGGCCGCCGTCCAGCCCGACGTCCCCGCCGACGTCGACATCGACGTCACCTACCAGACCTTCGACGGGGCCACGGCCAACCTCGCCGATCGGGTCGGGCGCCCCCTCGTGGTCAACTTCTTCGCCCGCTGGTGCGTGGCGTGCGTGTCGGAGATGCCCGACCTCGAGGCCGTGCACCAGCAGGTGGCCGACGAGATCGACGTCATCGGCATCTCCGAGGACGCCGACCCCGCCGACGCCCTCGACCTGGTGGCCGAGACGGGGGTCACCTACGACCTGGGCTGGGATCCCGACGGCACCGTCTTCGCCCACTTCGGCGGGTTCGCCATGCCCACCACCGTGCTCGTCGCCGCCGACGGAACCGTGGTCGACGTGTTCTCGGGCGCCGTCACCGCCGCCGAATTGACCGACCGCCTCGAGGCCATCCGGAGCTGACCGTGGAACTCGCCCTCGCCTTCCCCTTCTCCATCGGCCTGGTCGCCGCCTTCAACCCCTGCGGGTTCGCCATGCTGCCCGCCTACCTCTCCTACTTCATGGGCCTCGACGGGGGTGAGGCCGACCGCAGCGGCGACCCGGCGGCCCTGCTGCGCAACGTGGTGCGGGCCATCCTCGTCGGTCTCGTGCTCACCGCCGGCTTCATGGTCGTGTTCGGCACCGTCGGCGTGCTCGTCAACACGGTCATCAGCCAGGGTTTCATCTTCGAACGCGTGCCCTACGCCACCGTGGTCTTCGGGGTCGCCCTGATTCCCCTCGGCATCGCCATGGTGGCGGGCTTCAATCCCACCATCCGCCTCCCCAAGCTGAACCGGGGCACCGGCGACCGCCAACTGTCGTCGATGTTCATGTTCGGCGTCAGCTACGCCATCGTCTCCCTGTCGTGCACCGCCCCCCTGTTCCTGACCCAGGTCGTGGGCTCGTTCACCAGCGACGGCTGGGTCGAGGGCACCGCCACCTTCCTCGCCTACGCCGCCGGCATGGGCGCCGTCATCACCTTCCTCACCCTCAGCCTCGCTCTGGCCCGGGCCAACGTGGCCCGCAACCTGAGGCGGGTCCTGCCCCACATCACCCGGATCTCGGGGGTGCTGCTCGTGGCCGCCGGCGGCTACCTGATCACCTACGGGGTGTGGGAGATCCGCATCCTGCGGGGCGAGGCCACCTCCAACGCCCTGGTGGAGTGGTTCGAGCAGCTCCAGTTCACGGTGCAGAAC
>RFFY01000229.1 GCA_003697065.1 Actinomyces sp.
CCGATCTCGACGACGATCCCGTGCTTGGCGTGGTCCTGACGGCGCCGCCAGCCCGGCGCCAGGACCACACCCGCCTCCGCCAGACGGTCGAGGGCGTTCGGCCCCGTCCCGTGCGAGATGCCCACCACCACCGGGCGCGGCCGTGACCCGCGCGCCGGCGGCGTCCACGTCGCCATGGGGATCGCCGGTCCCCGGCCCGAGAACCAGGCCGCCAGGGGCGAACGGACCGGCACCCGCGCCATCTGCTCCTCGGTCAAGGCCGGACCGATGTTGACCCACCCCTCACCCGTCCCCGGTGCCGCCAGCTCGTCGCACACCCCGACGACGACCGCCAGCTCGTGGCGGCGGAAGGTGATGACCTCGTGGTCGAGAGCGGCCATGGGCCTCCGATGCTCGATCCCTCGTGCGGCTCGCCGGAGCGGACCGGCCGACCGGGAGCCGGGACGAGCCCGCACCTGCAGCCGCGGTGGTGGCCCGCCGGCGGTGAGCGTAGCGTGGCCCGCGACCGGGTCACCGGCGCCTCCCGGGTCCACCAGCGGGCCCGCCGGGAAGATCACCGCCCCCGCGGCGGTTGCGTCCGGGACCGACCACCACACCGGGAGCGACGAGGGACATGGACACCGAGACCCGCCCCGACGGGAGCGGCACCGGCGACGCCCCCGAGGACCGCGCCTTCGGGTTCGCCACCCGGGCCCTCCACGCCGGCGGTGCCCCCGACCCCACCACCGGCGCCCGAGCCGTGCCCATCTACCAGTCGACCAGCTTCGTGTTCGAGGACACCGACGACGCGGCCGACCTCTTCGCCCTCCAGAAGTTCGGGACCATCTACACCCGCATCTCCAACCCGACCACCGCCGCCTTCGAGGAACGCATGGCCTCCCTCGAAGGCGGCATCGGGGCTGTCGCCACCGCCAGCGGCCAGGCGGCAGAGTTCTGCACCCTGACCGCGCTCGCCGGGGCCGGCGACCACCTCGTGGCCTCCTCGGGCCTCTACGGCGGCACCTACACCCAGCTCGACGTGACCCTCCGGCGTCTCGGCGTCGACACCACCTTCGTCGACGGCACCGACCCTGACGCCTTCGCTGCCGCCATCGGACCGCGCACCCGGGCCCTGTACACCGAGATCATCGCCAACCCCAGCGGGGCCGTCGCCGACCTCGACGCTCTCGCCGACGTCGCCGCCGCCCACGACCTGCCCCTCGTCGTCGACTCGACCTTCGCCACCCCCTACCTGTGTCGCCCCCTCGAGCACGGAGCCACGATCGTCGTCCACTCGGCCACCAAGTTCATCGGCGGACACGGCACCTCGATCGGGGGTGTCATGATCGATTCGGGCCGCTTCGACTGGGGCTGCGGACGCTTCCCCGAGATGACCGAGCCCGTGGCCAGCTACAACGGTCTGCGCTGGTGGGACAACTTCGGCGAATACGCCTTCTGCACCCGGGTCCGGGCCGAGCAGCTCCGCGACGTCGGCGCCAGCCTCTCCCCCTTCAACGCCTTCCTCCTGCTCCAGGGACTCGAGACCCTGCCTCTGCGCATGGCAGCCCACGTCGACAACGCCCGGGCCGTGGCCGAGTGGCTGGACGCCGATCCCCGCGTGTCGTGGGTGGCGTGGGCCGGCCTGCCCGACTCGCCCTGGCACGACCTGGCCCGCCGCTACCTCCCCCGGGGCCCCGGCGCCATCTTCACCTTCGGGGTCGTGGGGGGCCGGGCCGCGGGGGCACGCTTCATCGAGTCCCTCCGCCTGATCAGCCATCTGGCCAACGTGGGCGACGCCCGCACCCTCGTCATCCACCCCGCCAGCACCACCCACCAGCAGCTCTCCGACGCCGAGCTCGAAGCGGGTGGCGTCACCCCCGACATGATCCGCCTGTCGGTCGGTCTGGAGGACGTCGAGGACATCATCTGGGATCTCGACCGTGCCCTCGGGGAGGCGACCCGTGTCTGACACCGTGACCGACACGACGCCGGCGTGGCGGCCGCCGACCGCCTCCGAGCGGGGCCGCATCCTGAGGGAGGCACGCCGCATCGCCATCGTCGGCGCCTCCGCCGACCCGGCCCGGGCCAGCAACTTCGTGGCCACCTACCTGCTGTCGTCGTCCGCCGACTACCACGTCGACCTCATCCACCCCACCGAGACCGAGATCCTCGGCCGGCCCGTCCACCCCTCCCTGCGCGACCTGCCCGAGCCACCCGACATCGTCGACGTGTTCCGCCGGGCCGACCAGACGCCGGCGGTGGCCGCCGAGGCCGTGGCCGTGGGGGCCAAGGTGCTGTGGCTCCAGCTCGGCATCGTCAACCACGAAGCCGCCCGCATCGCCCTCGAGGGCGGCCTCGAGGTCGTCATGGACCGCTGCCTCAAGATCGAGCACGCCCGCTTCCACGGGGGCTTGCACCTGGCGGGCTTCGACACGGGCCTGATCGACTCCCGCCGACGCCGGCCCGCCCGCGCCACGCGGTAAGTTGACCGGGCGGGCGGGCGAACCGCCGTCTACACCATCGTGCACCGCTCCCCCGATCCCCTCCCCCACCAGCACCGCCGTCCCGCGGCCCGTGTCCTGCTCCTGGCCCTCGCCCTGGCCGGGCTGACCGCCCTCGCCCCCCGGCCCGCCGCCGGTCAGGTCGACCCCAACGAGCTGCCGGCGCTCGAGGCCCGCCGTGACGAGATCATCGTCCGTCTCGGCGAGCTCGACACCGCCCTGGCCGCCGTCGACGACGAGATCGACCGGCTCGACGACGAACTCCACCGGGCCGACCTGCGCCTCGAGCTGGTGGCCGACGAGTTCGAGCGGGCCGCCGACGCCCGTCGCGAACCCGCTGCCACCCGGGTCCAGATGGCCATCGCCGGCTACATGCGAGGCGATCCCCGCGCCAACGCCCTCCTCGACGAGCTCGCCAGCCTCGGCGGTGGCGAGACCCCGGCCCGTAAACGGGCCCTCTACGACGCCGTCATCGACGACGCCGAGAAGCGCCTGGCGGCCGTCGACGCCCGCCTGGCCGAGCTCCACGAGCGGGTGGCCGTCGAACGCGGCGTCCAGGACGATCTGCGCGCCGCCCGCGCCGACGCCGAGTCCCGGCGCCAGGAGCTCGGCGCCGAGCGCACCGCCCTGGCCCAGGAGCTCGACGAGGTCACGGCGCGCATCGAGACCCTGAGGGCGCTCGAGAACCGGGCCCTGCTCACGGGCCTGCTCACCTACGACGATCCCTCCCGACCCGCCCTGGCCGTCAAGATCGACAACGTCGACGCCGCCCACCCCCAGGCGGGCATCAACGCCGCCGACGTCGTGTTCGAAGAGGAGGTCGAGGGCGGGCTCACCCGACTGGCGGCCGTCTTCCACTCCACCGGCGCCGAGGTCGTCGGTCCGGTGCGCTCGATGCGCACCACCGACTTCACCCTCCTCGCCCAGCTCAACCACCCCCTGTTCGCCAACTCGGGTGGCAACCCCCGGGCCCGTCGCCTCCTCGAGGACTCCGACCTCGTCGACGTCGGGGCGGCCAGCCTCCCGGCGGGCTACTACCGCGACCGCTCGCGGCGGGCCCCCCACAACCTGTTCACCAACACCTTCAACCTGTGGGCGCTGGGCGCCGAGCTCGGCGCCGGCAGCCCTCCGCCCCTGTTCACCTTCCGCCTCGACGGGAGTGGCCCGCCGGCGGAGGCCCGCCCCGCGTCGGGTGTCCGCCTCGACTTCGGTCGCACCACGGTCTCGTACACCTGGAACGGGACGGGCTGGGCCCGCACCCAGAACGGGCATCCCCACGTCGACACCGGCGGGGCGCAGGTGGCGCCCGCCAACGTCATCGTCCAGTTCGTCGACTACGGGGTCAGCCCCGCCGACGCCCAGTCCCCCGAGGCCATCACCGTCGGATCGGGTCAGGCCTGGATCCTGAGCGAGGGCACCGTGATGGAGGCGACCTGGCGCCGCGACGACGCCGCCAGCCCCACCGAGTACGTCGACGCCCGCGGCAACCCGGTCAGCATCGCCGTCGGCCGCACCTGGATCGAGCTGCCGCGGCCCGGCGCCGCCACCCTGTCGTGACCCCCGTGGCCGACGGGCCCGCCTGATGCCCCGACCCCGTCTCCTCTGCCCACCGGACCTGGCCCGGGTCCGACGCGAGCTCGACCGCATCCGCCACGAGCTCGGGATCCCCGACGCCTTCGATCCCGCGGTGCTGGCCGCCGCCGACGCCGCCGTGGCCGCCGGCCCGACCGTCCCCCCGGGGGCGGACCCCCGCCGGCGCGACGCCACCGACCTCCCTCTGGTCACCATCGATCCCCGCGGCTCGACCGATCTCGATCAGGCCTTCACCGCCGCCCGCCGCGGCGCCGGGCACCGGGTGCACTACGCCATCGCCGACGTGGCGGCCTTCGTCGCCCCCGACGACCCGGTCGACCGCGAGGCCCGACGACGCGGTGTCACCCTCTACGCGCCCGATCGACGCACCCCCCTGCACCCTCCCGTCCTCGGCGACGGTGCCGCCAGCCTCCGGGCGAGCGAGGTTCGACCCGCCCTGTTGTGGACCATCGATCTCGACGACACCGGCGAGATCGGTGACGCCCGCCTCGAACGGGCCTGGGTGCGCAACCGGGCCGAGCTGTCCTACGCCGACGCCCAGGAGCGCATCGACGCCATGGGGGCCGACGCCGACGATCCCCTCGCCGTGCTGCGCGAGATCGGCCAACGGCGCCTGGCCCTCGAGGAACGGCGCGACGCCGTGCACCTCGCCCTGCCCGACCAGGAGGTGGTCGAAGGCCCCGACGGCCGCATCGAGTTGCGCTACGACGTGAGCCGTCCCGTGGAGGACTGGAACGCCCAGATCAGCCTCCTCACCGGGATCGCCGCCGCCCGCATCATGCTCGATGCCGGCATCGGCCTCCTGCGGACCCTCCCACCCCCCGACCACCGCACCGTCGCCGCCCTGCGCCGCTCCGCACGGGCTCTCGGTATCGAGTGGCCCGACACCTGGTCCTACGCCCGGCGGATACGGACCCTACGGCCCGACACCCCGGCCGCCATCGCCCTGCTCGCCCAGGCGGCACGGGCCCTACGCGGCGCCGGCTACACCGTCATCGACGACGGGGTGCCGCCCGAGCGCCTCGTCCACAGTGCCATCGCCTCGACCTACGCCCACGTGACCGCTCCCCTGCGTCGCCTCTGCGACCGCTACACCAACGAGGTGGTCCTCGCGGTGTGCGCCGGACGCGAGGCCCCGACCTGGGCGACCGGCATGCTCGACGAACTGCCCCGCATCATGGCCCGGGCCCGCCACCTCGACGGCCAACTCGACCGGGCGGTGGTCGACTTGATGGAGGCCCTCCTGCTCGAGCCCCACGTGGGCGAGACCTTCCGCGCCGTGGTGGTCGACACCGAGGAGCGTCGGGGCCACCACCGGGCCCGTATCCAGCTGCGCGACCCGGCGGTGATCGCCCGCATGGACGACGGCCGGGTGCGTCCGGGGACCGAGATCGGTGTCGCGCTCGTGGCCGTCGACGTGACGGCCCGCTCGGTGACCTTCCGGCCCGATGGAAGCGCCGGTGCCGGCGCCGACGTCAGTGGGTGACGACGGGCGG
Source organism: Actinomyces sp. (assembly GCA_003697065.1). GTDB lineage: Bacteria > Actinomycetota > Acidimicrobiia > Acidimicrobiales > Aldehydirespiratoraceae > J010. The sequence goes on from RFFY01000229.1 coordinate 5,570, forward strand.
CAGCTCCTTGGCGTGGGCCACCCAGCGCTCGACCTCGCTCAACGAGGGCGGACGGCGGACGAGACGGCCGCGGCTACGGGCGTTCGTCTCGAGGAGGGCGGCGTGGAGGTTCGCCGGCTTGCGACGCCGGAGCTCCTTGACGGAATCGACGCCGGCCCGCTCGAGCAGGTCGCTGTACTCCTCGCCCACACCCCGCACCCGCATCAGGTCGGCCCGGTTGACCCACTCGAGGATCTGGGCCTCGCTGCACCCGCTGCGTTCGGCGAGCGACTTGCGGCCCTTTTTCGTCGCCGCCTCCTTCAGCAGTCCCTCGGTCGTCCGCACGCCGCAGGCGGCCATCGCCTTGGCGTACTTCTTGCCGATCCCCTCGATGCGTTCGAGTGATGCCATGGCGCTCTCCTCCGGGCTGGGTGACGGGCCGCCCGGATCCTAGGCGACGGACGTCACACCGGCGTCATCCGCCCCCGGCGCCCGCCAGGCCGCGGGAAGACGGGGATGCACCAGGGGCGCTCCCGGCTCGAGGGTCAGCCAGGTCATGGGCGGCGAGGTGGGACCCGGGCGGCGGGCGAACACGGCGTCGTCGCCCAACCAGCGGGTGGCCACCGCCCGGCGACGACGGGCGGTCGTCGCCGCCGGCGGGGTCGAGTGCAGGGTCCGCATGTGGAACACGAGGACGTCGCCGGGTTCCGTCGCCCAGCTCAGGATCCGGTGGCGGTCACGGTCGGCGTCGATGTCGGGAACCGGAGGGAAGGCGTCGCCGTAGCTGTCGTAGTCGGCGTGATCGACGAAACGTCGGGGCAGACGCAGGGGGCCGGTGTGGGAGCCGGCGACGAACTCGAGAGCCGCCTCGGGGCCGACGGGGTCGAGCGGGGCCCACACGCTGCACAGCTGGTCGCCGTCGACGCAGTAGTAGGGCTGGTCGTGGTGCCAGGGGGTACGGGCCGCCGAACCCGCCTCCTTGACGAGGACGTGTTCGTGGAAGAAGCGCACCGTGGTCGAACCCATCAGCTGGCCGACCAGGGCCGGCAGGGGCGACTCGAGAGCGAGGCGGCGGTAGGCGTCGAAGCGCTCCCAGTTGCAGTAGTCGTCCCAGAAGGTCGCGTCGGGGTCGTAGACGCAGGCGTCGGGACCGGGATCGAGCCGGTTGGCCTCGACGGCGGCGGCCAGCTCGTCGAGCAGCTCCACCTCCAGCACCCCCCGCACGACGACCACGCCGTCGCGCCGGTAAGCCTCGACGAGAGCGGGATCGGGGCCGGCGGTCACCGTCGCACGGGTTCGGTGAACAGCTCGTGGGCGCAGGTCCCGTCGGCGGTCACCGTGAGCTTCTCGGCCCCCTCGGGGGTGACGACCAGGGTGTGCTCGAACTGGGCGGTGCGGCGTCCGTCGAGGGTCACCGCCGTCCACTCGTCGTCCCACATGGCAACGTCGGGCCGCCCCAGGGTGAGCATGGGTTCGATGGTGAAGGTCATCCCCTCCTCGAGGCGGGTCGTCGCCCGCCGGTCGTGGTAATGGGGGATCTGGAGGCGGGAGTGGAACTCGGTGCCGATGCCGTGGCCGATGAACTCACGGACGACCCCCAGGCCGTGGCGACGGGCGTGGCTCTCGATGGCCCGGCCGATGACGTTGACGGGGGCGCCGGGCCGGACGGCGGCGATGCCGAGCTCGAGGGCGTTGCGGGTCTCGGCGACGAGGCGCTGCGAGTGCTCGTCGACGTCGCCGAGCATGAAGGTGGCCGAGGTGTCGCCGTGGACACCGTCGATGTAGAGGGTCACGTCGATGTTGACGATGTCGCCGTCGGCGAGAGGGCGGGAGTCGGGGATGCCGTGGCAGATGACCTCGTTCACCGAGGTGCACACCGACTTGGGGTAGCCCCGGTAGCCGAGGGGGCTCGGGTAGCCGCCCCGCTCGATCGTCGCCTCGTGGACGATGCGGTCGATCTCGTCGGTGGTCATGCCGACCCGCAGGTTCTCGCCGGCCACGATCAGCACCTCGGCGGCCAGACGCCCGGCGCGCCGCATGGCGGCCAGCTCCTCGGGCGTCCGCACCAGCGACGACACACTCGGTCCCGGATCGCCGGTGCGCGCATAGGGGGGACGCTCGATGTGGCGTGGAACCGGACGCGGCGGGCTGAGCAGGCCGGGACGCACCGGCGGATCCGACGGTGGGACGTCGATCACCGCCCGGGGCGAGCCCTGACGCTTGCGCTTGGCCATCGGACCTCCCGCGCCCCGGGGCGAACGAGGGTGGGGGCGCCCGACCCAGGTTAGGGTCCAGCGGCGGCGACACGACGGCCGGGACGCGACCTCAGCGGACGAGTCGGCTGACGGCCTCGGCCACGCAGGCCGGTTTCTCACTGCCCTCGAGCTCCATGGTGACGGTCACGACGGTCTGGACACCGCCGGGGACCTCCTCGGCGCTGGTGAGCACCCCGTGGGCGCGCACGCGGGAGCCCACCGGTACGGGCTGGGGGAAGCGCACCCGGTTCGTCCCGTAGTTCACCCCCATCGTGATCCCCCGTACCTCGAAGATCTGGGGCAGGAGCATGTTGGAGAGCGACAGGGTCAGGTAGCCGTGGGCGATCGTGGTGCCGAAGGGGCCCGCCGCCGCCCGTTCGGGATCGACGTGGATCCACTGGTGGTCACCGGTGGCCTCGGCGAACAGGTCGATGCGGTGCTGGTCGATCTCGACCCAGTCGCTGGTTCCGAGGTCGGTGCCGACGGCGGCCAGCACCTCGTCGAGGGAGTCGAAGACGGTCACGGCTGTCCCTTCGTCGCGGGTGTGTCGGTGGGAACCCCCTGCCGGTCAGGCGAGCCGGGCGGCAGGGCCGGCGGCTCAGCCCCGCAGGGGAAGGTCGAGGGGCTCGGCGGCGAACTGGGGCTCGAGTGCGGTCGGGTCGGTCACCTCGTCGCGTAGATCGATCGGAGGTCGGGACCACTCGTCGCCGAGCACGTCCCCGCCCAGGACCGGACCCAGGAGCGCCGAGGTGCGCATGGTCGCCGCCACCTCGGCGGCGTCGAGCAGATAGGGCCGCGTCGCCGGCGAACCGAGGTACTCCACGGCGGGCAGCTCGCAGACCGGCCGCAGGGGCATCTCGATGGCGCGGAAGAGATCGGCCACACGTTCGTCGAGAGCGGCCAGACCCCACTCCGCACGGCCGATGAGAGCGCAGGTCCACAGACCGTGGTAGAGGGCGGCGCTCGTCGCCGTGCCGCGCTCGCGGTGCCATCCCCGGCGCACGGCGACGGTGGCGATGTCCCAGCACGCGTCGAGACGGAAGCCCCGGTGGTGGGCGGCGATGGCGTCGACGTCGACCCCCCAGGCCGGGTGGCTCCTCAGGTCGGCGAGGGTCTTGAGGCCCGCCGCCGAGGGAAGGATGATGCGCAGGGCGCCCGCCGGCTCGCGCCGCTGGTGGTCGACGGCGAGGACGAAGATCGAGGACGGCTCGTAGGGGTCGTACTCGCGGTCCATGACCTCGTCGTCGTTGGCGAAGAACTCGCGGAAGACCTCGCGCTCGGCGAAGCGGGCCAGGGGCGCGAAGTCGCTGTCGTGGCGCAGGAAGTACAGGCCCCAGGGACGGTCCGCATCGGGGCGGTCGACGCTCGTGACCAGGGCCTCGGTGAGCTCGACGAGGGGATCGTGCCCGTCGCGGAGGTCGAGGACGGTCGCCATCGGGTCAGAACTCGCCGTACTCGACGGGATCGGCGCCGAAGAACTCCCGCGTGAAGGCCACGGCGTCGGCGGCAGAGAAGGGCTTGCAGGTGTAGATGTCGACGCTGAAGAAGAGGCGGGGCCGCTCCCAGGCGTAGAAGTGGGCACCCGAGGTCTCCCAGTGGATCCACCCCGCCCAGCCGAAGCGGCTCGAGAGGTTGGTGACGGGGTCGACGAGGGCCGTCATGTCCAGCACCTCGGACAACTTGGCGAGATAGTCCCGGATCTGGGTGTCGGTGATGGGGGCCTCGGGCACCCCCTCGATCACCAGACGCTGCCGGTGGATCTCCGGAGCCAGGTCGCGCATCGCCAGCCTTTCCCTCCTCGCCCGCGGGCCGACAGCATAGGGGGGACCCCACCCGGGACGAAAGTCCTGGGTGGTGATCGCGCCACGGGGCGTGCCCGACGGCTGGGGTTCGCTCAGCTTTCCGGGGCCCGTGCCGATGGCTCAGGCGATGGGAGTGCCACGCCCCCTGTCCTGGCTCCTGCTCGCCACCCTGCCGGTGGTGGTGTACGTCGCGCCCACCGCGGTCGGCGATCTCCTCGTCTTCGGTCTCGGCCTGGCCTCGGTGGTCCTCGTCCCCCTGCGGCTCCGCACCCTGGCGCGTGGTGCCCGCCCCTTCTGGTACGCCTACGCGGGCTCGGTCCTGCTGTTCGCCTCGGCCGTCGTGCGGGCCATCCACGCCGCTGTCGACCACGCCGCTTTTCCCTTCCCCAGTCCCGCCGACGCCTTCGCCCTGACCGGGTACCTGCTCGTGTTGGGTGGCCTGCTCTCGCTGGCCCGGGCCCGGCGCTCCTTCGGTGGGCAAGGCGACGTCCTCGACGTCGTCCTTCTCGCCGCCGCCCTCGCCGGTCCCTTCTGGGTCGGCATCCTCGACACCTACTTCGCCGATCCCGCCTACAGCCTGCTGCACCGCGGCCTGACCGGCGCTTACGCCGTGACCGAGGTGGCCTTCGTCGCCGTCATCCTCCGCCTCGCCGCCGGTCCGGGCGTCCGCTGCCGCTCCTACTGGTACCTGGCCATCACCGTGGTGGCCGTCACCGTCCTCGACGCGGTCGCCATCCTGGACACGGTGGGTCGGCCCGGTGGCGGGCTCATCACCCCTCTCGGTGCCCTCGTGGCGGCGAGCTTCATCGCCGCCGTCGCCCAGGACGACCTCGAACGCCTGACCGAACGACCCCCCGCCTCGGACCCCTCCCTCACGCGGACCCGCATGGCCTCCCTCGGGCTCACCCTGGCCATGATCCCCACCCTTCTCGTCGTCCGCATGCTGGCCAACCACGAGGGCGGTCTCGGCTTCGTCGTCGCCTTCGTCGCCCTGCTCTCGCTCCTGGTGCTCATCCGCATCGTCGGCCTGCTCCGGGCCCGTGACCGCATCGGCGCCCTCGACATCACCTTGCGCGAGGTGGGTCGCGAACTCATCGCCGCGTCGAACGTCGACGAGTGCGCCCGCATCCTCGCCCGCACGCTGGGGGAGGTCATCGGGCCCCAGAGCCGCTTCGTGGCGGTGCTGCACGCCAGTGACGAGATCAGCTGGATCGTCGACGGCACCCGACCTCCCTTCGAGCCGGCGAGCACGGCGGTGTCCTCCTGCGACGCCCCCGGCTCCCTCACCGAGATCCGCAGCCTTCTCGGGCCCGTGGCCGACGAAGGCGCCCTCAGCTCGGTGGTCCTCGGCAATCACGGCAGCAGCGGCGCCATCGTCGTCGATCCCGGCCGCCCCCTGGAGAACGCCCAGCAGCTCGCCCTGCAGACCATGGGCGCCCAGCTGGCCATGGCCCTGTCGGCCATCGAACTGCGCGAGATCGACTTCCGGCGCCGCAGCGCCCGTCGCCTCGCCGCCCTCGTCGAGCAGTCCGCCGACGTCGCCCTCGTCCTCGACGAGGACCAGCACGTGACCTTCGCCTCCCCGAACGCCCAGCGCGTCCTCGACCGTTCCGACCGGGACCTCGTCGGTCGAGGGGTCGACGACCTGTTCCATCCCGGCGACCGCGACGCCGTCCGCGACCTCGTCGGCGAGGCCGCCCGCTCCGGGATCTCACCCCGCCTGGTCGAGGCCCGCATAGACCTCCCCCACGGGGGCGAGCGCTGGTTCGCCCTCACCGCCCGCGACTTCCGCCACGACCCCGAGGTGGGCGGGATCGTCCTCACCGCCCGCGACATCACCGAGGAACGCACCGCCAAGCTCGCCCTCGAGCGCTCCGAACGCTGGTTCCGGGGCCTGGTGCAGCACTCCAGCGACGTCATCGCCGTCCTCGACGACGACGGCGTCTTCAACTACGTGAGCCCCGCCGTCGAGACCCTCCTGGCCCGGTCACCGGAGTCCCTCCAGGGCCACAGCGTCTTCGAGCTGCTCACCGACGACCAGATCGACCTCCTCCTCGACGTCCGGCGCGAGCTCGCCCACAGCCGCGGGGTGGCGCCCCGCACCGTCGAGGTCCGCCTACGACGGGCCGACGGTGCCGAGAGGGTCGTCGAGGTGACCCTCACCGACCGCCGTCCCGATCCGGGGATCGGCGGCATCGTGTTGAACATCCGCGACGTGACCGACCGCAAGCGGCTCGAGGAGGACCTCCGCCACCGCATGGAGCGCGACACCCTCACGGCTCTGCACAGCCGTCACGCCTTCGTCGAGATGGCCGAGCGGGCCCTCGCCCACGCCGGACGCACCCGGTGCGGGATGCTCTTCATCGACCTCGACGACTTCAAGCGGGTCAACGACACCCTCGGCCACGAGGCGGGCGACCTCATCCTCGTCCAGGTCGCCGAACGCATCCGGGAGAAGCTGCGCCTCGCCGACGGGGCCGCACGCTTCAGCGGTGACGAGTTCGCCATCCTCCTCACCGACGTCTACGGCGACGGTGACATGGTCGTCGTCGCCGAGCGCGTCCTGGAGGAACTGGCCCGCCCCTTCCAGGTCGGAGGCGAGGAGATCCGGCTCACCGCCAGCATCGGCATCGCCGACGACACCGACGCCGCGACCGCCGCCGACCTCCTGCGCGCCGCCGATGTCGCCATGTACCGCGCCAAGTCGGAGGGCAAGGGGCGTTGGGCCCGCTACAGCCCCGAGATGACCGCCCGCACCGCCCGCACCTTCGAGATCGCCAACGCCCTCGGGGCCGCCCTCGAGAAGAACGAACTCACCGCCTACTTCCAGCCCATCGTCGACCTGGCGACGGGTCGGACGGTCGGCGCCGAGGCCCTGGTGCGCTGGATCCACCCCCGCAAGGGCGTCATCAGCCCCGTCGACTTCATCCCCGTGGCCGAGTCGAACGGCATGATCGTCCCCCTCGGCCGCCAGATCACCCGCCTGGCGACCGAGCAGGCCGCCGCCTGGCGACGCTCGGGCCACGACGTCTACGTGTCGATCAACCTCTCCCCCGTGCAGCTCCGCACCCCCGGGGAGGTCGAACGACTCCTCGACCTCGTCGACGAGACGGGCCTGCCCCGCGAGGCGGTGGTGTTCGAACTGACCGAGACCGCCCTCATCGACGACCGCGCCGTGGTCGAAAGCGCAGTGGCGGCCCTCCGTCGCGCCGGCACCAGGGTCGCCATCGACGACTTCGGCACCGGCTACGCCAACCTCTCCTACGTCCAGGACTTTCCCGCCGACATCCTCAAGATCGACCGGGCCTTCGTGACCCGTCTCGGGGAGGGCGACGACACCCTGGTACGCACCATGCTCGACATGGCCCGGGCCATCGGTGCCCGCACCGTCGCCGAAGGGGTCGAGACCAACGAGGAGTTCCGCCACCTGCGCCGTCTGGGCTGCCCCTACGGGCAGGGCTACTTCTTCGCCCGCCCCCGTCCCGGTCCCGAGGTCACCGAGGCCCTCGACCGCGAGCGCGCCGAGGGGTCCTTCGCCGCCCACCGGCGCTGACCGGCGCTGACCGGCGGAGGCGCTCCCGGCGGGTCACCCCGACGGGCACCGCCCCGTGACCCGACCCCGGGTACGCGCCGTCACGGGTGGTCTGGCAGGCTGCCGCCATGGCCGCCATCACCATCCGGGTCGCCGACGGGGTCGGCACCCTCGTGATCGACAACCCCGAGCGGCGCAACGCCATGACGGTCGAGATGTACGAAGCCGTCCCCCCGGCCGTGAACGCCCTCGTCGCCGAACACGGGGTCCGGTGCATCGTCGTGCGAGGGGCGGGCAGCGACGCCTTCGGCGCCGGGTCCGACGTGGCCGAATTCCCCCGACGGCGCCTCCACGACGGGGGAGCCGCCTACGAGTCGGCCGAGCACGCCGCCTGGCACGCTCTCGCCTCCAGTCCCGTCCCCGTTCTGGCCGCCATCCACGGCGCCTGCATGGGCGGAGGTGTGGCCGTCGCCGTGCACTGCGATGTTCGCTACGCCGCCGACGACGCCGTCTTCGCCGTTCCCCCGGCGCGCCTCGGCCTCGCCTACCCGCCCGCCGCCGTCGCCCGCCTCGCCGACCTGGTCGGCCCCGGCACCGCCAAGCGCCTCCTGTTCACCGCCGCCCGCCTCGACGCCCACGAGGCCGCCGCCGTCGGACTGGTCGACGTGGTGGTCGCCAAGAGCGAGCTCGACGACCTGGTGGCCGCCGAGGCCCGCCGCATCGCCCGCCTCGCCCCCCTCTCGGTCGCCGCCGCCAAGCTCGCCGTCGACACCCACCTCGGCTACCGCGACGACCGGGGCGAACTCGCCGCCCTCGTCCGCCGCTGCTACGACAGTGACGACCTGCGCGAAGGGATCGCCGCCTTCCTCGAGAAGCGGCGACCCCGCTTCGCCGGTCGTTGACCCCGACGTCCGCCACGCGCCCGAGGATCCCCGTGACCGACATCCCCGCACCCCTCCACGTGACCCGCCGCGGGCACGGACCGCGTCTCGTGTTCGTCCACGGTCTCGACTCCGACGCCGGTGTGTGGGATCCCCTCGTCGAGCGTCTGGCCGACGGCCACGAGTGCGTGACCGTCGACCTTCCCGGTCACGGCCGGGCGCCGTTGGCCGACGACCCGCGGGGCTACGAGCGGGATCCCATCGTCGCCGCCCTCGCCGACGTGATCCGCGACGGGACCCGCCCCCGCGTTCTCGTCGGCCACTCCCTGGGCGGCTACCTGGGCCTGGCCCTCGCCATCGCGCGCCCCGACGCCGTCGACGGTCTCGTGTGCGTCGCCACCGGCCCGGGGTTCCGCGACCCGGCCAGTCGCGAGCGCTGGAACGAGAGGGTCCGCGAGCAGGCGCCGTCGATGTCGATACCCGACGAGGCGGCCGCCGTCGGGCTGCACGCCGACTCCTTCGTCATCGACCACCTCGGCGACATCGGGGTGCCCGTGCTGGCGATCGTGGGCTCCGACGACCGTGCGTACCTCGGCGCCAACGACTATCTCGAGCGCAAGGTCCCCGACATCCGGCGCCTGACCGTGGAGGGAGGCCGTCACTATGTGATGCGGACCCACCCCGAGCTCCTCGCCGACGCCATCGCCTCCTTCGTCACCGAGATCTCCTGAGCACCGGCGACCCGGCCCGCCCGCGGCCGGCACCCGAGCCGGTCCCGGTCAGCCGATGGCCCGGCTGGTGACGAGGACCACCACCCGTGATCCGCGCAGGGAGGCGGAGGTGGCCGCCACCGCCGCCAGAGCAGCAGCGCCACCGGGTGAGACCCGGAGCCCCTCGTGGCGGGCCAGGGCGTCGACGGCCCAGCGGATCCGGTCGTCGTCGACGCTGACGGTGTCGTCGACGGCATCGGCCAGGGGCGAGATGATCGGTGCCAGGGGCCGCCGGACGGCCAGGGAGGCGGCGACGGTCGAGACGACCTCGGTCGTGACGAGGCGCCGCTCGCGGACCGAACGCACCATCGCCGGCGCCCCGTGGGCCCCCACCCCCACCACGCGGACCCGGGTGAGGCGGGTGTGCAGCCACTGGCCCACACCGAGGGCCAGGGTCCCCGCCCCCAGGGGCACGAACACGGCGTCGGGCAGGGGATCGAGATGCTCGAGCTCGGCGGCCACCGTCGCCGAACCCTCGACGAGTTCGACGTCGCGCCCGTCCTCGACGAAGTCGGCGTCGGTCACGGCCGCGTAGCGACGGGCCTCGTCGACGGCGTGGTCGGGGTCGCGGCCCTCGAGGTGCACCGTCGTGCCGGCGTGGCGCAGGGCGTCGACCTTGGCCGGGTCGGCGTCGAGGGGTCCGAACACCTCGACGTCGACGCCATGGGAGCGACCCACCCCCGCCATCGCCACCCCGAAGTCGTCGACAGGGGCGCACACCAGACGATGGGGTCGGGGCCGGTTCCGGAACCACCAGTCGGCGGCGCGTCCCGCCACCGACCCCACGGGGTTGACGGTCTCGACCTTCAAGACGAGGTCGACACCGAGGAGATGACTCAGGGCGTCGGAGCGGTACTGGGGGGTCCGGATGTAGGGGCGGGCGATGGTGCCGGCTGCCGCCACCACCCGCTCGATCGACAGTTCCACCTCAGCCTCCGTGCCGACCGGGCCCGACACCCCGTCTCCTTCCGGTCGGCGGCGAGACTAGTTTGGCAGTGACGAGGAGGTCGCCATGGCACCACAGCACGCCGTACCCGTCCCGGGACCCGTGGTCGATGCCTCCTGGCTGGCCGAGCATCTCGACGACGTCGTCGTCGCCGACGTCCGCTGGTATCTCGACGGTCGCAGCGGCCACGAGGCCTACGAGGCCGGCCACATCCCCGGTGCCGTCTTCGTCGACCTCGATGTCGACCTCGCGGCGCCGCCGGCCCCCGGGGAGGGTCGCCATCCCCTGCCCACGCCGGAGCACCTGGCGGCCCGACTCGGTGCACTCGGCATCGGCGACGACGACACCGTGATCGCCTACGACGACGCCGGCGGGGCCATCGCCGCCCGCCTCTGGTACCTGCTCGACGCCGTCGGGCAGAAGGCCGCCGTCCTCGACGGGGGGCTTCGCGCCTGGACCGGGCCGCCCACCTCGGGAGCGCTGGAGACCGGAACCGTGCACCGCCCACCCGTCACCCGTCGCGTCCGGCCCTGGCCGCCCGAGCGCTTCGCCTCCCTCGACGAGGTCGCGCGCGCGGCTCGCCGTCACGACACCGTCGTGATCGACGCCCGCGATCCGGACCGTTACCGCGGGGTGCCCAATCCCGTCGACGTCCGTCCCGGTCACATCCCCGGGGCCGTCAACGTGCCCTTCGCCGGCAACCTCGGCCCCGACGGGCGCTTCCGTCCCGCCGAGGAACTGAGGCGCCGCTTCGCAGCGGTCGGGGCCGACGAGCGGCCGGCCATCGTCTACTGCGGCAGCGGGGTCACGGCGTGCCACGACCTGCTGGCCCTGCGCCTGGCGGGGATCGGCGACGGGCGCCTGTTCCCGGGGTCGTGGTCGGCCTGGGAGTCCGATCCCGACCGTCCGGTGGCGGTCGGCTGACGCCGGGGGCAGCGAGGGAGGCCTGGGATCCTCAGGCGGGCACGGGGCTGCCGGCGAGGCGCCACAGGAAGGTCGCCATCTGGGCTCGCGTCACCGGATCGTCGGGGGCGTAGCGACCTCCACCCACACCCGTCGTGATACCCCGCGCCGCCAACCAGTCGACCGCCGGTGCGTAGTAGCGGTTGGCG
>RFFY01000230.1 GCA_003697065.1 Actinomyces sp.
CGGCGTCGAGTTCGATCCCCATCCGCGGGCGGGGGAGGTCCTGACCGACGAGGCCGTGGCCTTCGTGGCCGAGCTCCAGCGTCGCTTCGGCCCGCGCCGGGACGAGCTGCTCGCCGCCCGCGCCGAGCGCCAGGCACGCCTCGACGCCGGCGAGCGCCCCACCTTCCTCGCCGAGACCGCCGAGGTCCGCCGCGGCGACTGGACCGTGGCCCCGCCCCCCAAGGACCTCGAGGACCGCCGGGTCGAGATCACCGGCCCCGTCGACCGCAAGATGATGATCAACGCCCTCAACTCGGGGGCCCGGGTCTTCATGGCCGACTTCGAGGACGCCAACTCCCCCACCTGGTCGAACATCGTCGAGGGCCAGATCAACGTCCGCGACGCCTACCGGCGCACCATCAGCCTCGACCAGAACGGCAAGCAGTACCGCCTCGACGACGAGATCGCCACCCTCGTGCTGCGCCCCCGGGGCTGGCACCTGCCCGAACGCCACGTCCGCATCGACGGCGAGGTCGCCTCGGCCAGCCTCGTCGACTTCGGACTCGCCGTGTTCCACAACGCCCGCGAAGCCCTCGATCGCGGCACGGGCCCCTACTTCTACCTGCCCAAGCTCGAGAGCCACCTCGAAGCACGCCTGTGGAACGAGGTGTTCTCCTTCGCCGAGGACACCCTCGGGCTCGACCGGGGCACCATCCGCGCCACCGTTCTCATCGAGACCATCCTCGCCGCCTTCGAGATGGACGAGATCCTCTACGAGCTGCGCGAGCACTCCGCCGGACTCAACGCCGGGCGCTGGGACTACATCTTCAGCGTCGCCAAGAAGTTCCGTCGCCACCGCGAGTTCGTGCTGCCCGACCGGGCCGACGTCGGCATGACCGTCCCCTTCATGCGGGCCTACACCGAGCTGCTGGTCGCCACCTGCCATCGGCGCGGCGCCCACGCCATCGGGGGCATGGCGGCCTTCATCCCCAACCGGCGCGACCCCGAGGTCACCGAACACGCCCTGGCCAAGGTGACCGCCGACAAGCGCCGGGAGGCCGGCGACGGTTTCGACGGCACCTGGGTGGCCCATCCCGACCTCGTCCCCGTCGCCCGGGCCGAGTTCGACAAGGTCCTCGGCGACCGCCCCAACCAGGTCGAGCGCCAGCGCGACGACGTGTACATCACCCCCGGCGACCTCCTGTCGGTGCCGTCCACCGGCGGATCGATCACCGAGGCGGGCCTGCGCACCAACGTGAGCGTCGGCATCCGCTACCTGGCCGCCTGGCTCACCGGCACCGGCGCCGCCGCCATCGACAACCTCATGGAGGACGCAGCCACCGCCGAGATCAGCCGGGCCCAGATCTGGCAGTGGGTCCACCACGCCGCCACCCTGTCCAACGGCCAGACGGTGACCGCCGAGCTCGTCCGGCGGGTGATCGACGAGGAGATGTCCCGCCTCGCCGACGCCCTCGACGCCGAGGCCTGGCGCGCCGGCCGCTACGACGACGCCCGCCGGGTGTTCGAACAGGTCGCCCTCGCCGACGACTTCGTCGAGTTCCTCACCCTGCCCGCCTACGAGATCCTCGAACCCTGAACCACCCGGCCACCCCGGCCCGGTCCCGGTTCTCCCCCTCGATCCCCGTTCCCCTTCCCGATCCACTCCCCGATCGATCACGGTCCGCTACCCAGGAGGCAACGACGCCATGAGCGACGCCCAGAACCCGACCTTCGCCGAGCAGGTCGCCGCCCTCGAACACGAGTGGGCGACCGATCCCCGGTGGGCGGGTATCACCCGCGATCACACCGCAGCCGACGTGGTGCGCCTGCGCGGCAGCGTCAACCCCGAGGCCACCCTGGCCCGTCACGGCGCCGAGCGCCTGTGGCGCCAGCTCCACGAGATGGACTACGTCCACGCCCTGGGGGCCATGACCGGCGGCCAGGCCATCCAGTACGCCAAGGCCGGCCTGCCCGCCATCTACCTGTCGGGCTGGCAGGTGGCCGGTGACGCCAACCTGTCGGGCCACGTCTACCCCGACCAGTCCCTGTACCCGGCCAACTCGGTGCCGTCGGTCGTGGCCCGGATCAACAACGCCTTGCGCCGCGCCGACCAGATCGAGTGGTCCGAAACCGACGGCAACCCCTCGCGCGACTACCTCCTGCCGATCGTCGCCGACGCCGAGGCCGGCTTCGGCGGGCCCCTCAACGCCTTCGAGCTCATGAAGCAGATGATCGAGGCGGGCGCCGCCGGCGTGCACTGGGAGGACCAGCTCTCGTCGGCCAAGAAGTGCGGTCACATGGGCGGCAAGGTGCTCGTTCCCACCCAGCAGCACATCACCACCCTGCGGGCCGCCCGCCTGGCCGCCGACGTGATGGGCGTGCCCACCATCGTGATCGCCCGCACCGACTCCCTCGGCGCCAACCTGATCACCAGCGACGCCGACGAGCGCGATCGCGAGTTCCTCACCGGTGAGCGCTCGCCGGAGGGCTTCTTCTACACCCGGCCCGGCATGCACGCCCCCATCAAGCGGGCCCTCGCCTACGCCCCCTACAGCGATCTCATCTGGTGCGAGACCTCGACCCCCGACCTCGACGAGGCCCGCCAGTTCGCCGAGGCGGTCAAGGCCGAGTACCCCGACAAGATGCTCGCCTACAACTGCTCGCCGAGCTTCAACTGGAAGGCCCACCTCGACGACTCCACCATCGCCAAGTTCCAAAAGGAGCTGGGCGCCATGGGGTACGCCTTCCAGTTCATCACCCTGGCCGGCTGGCACGCCCTCAACGCCTCGGCCTTCGAGCTCGCACTCGGCTACCAGCGCAGCGACATGGCGGCCTACGTCGAG
>RFFY01000231.1 GCA_003697065.1 Actinomyces sp.
CGCGGATCATTCCATCTGTGATGATCTCGACTCGCCGACTAAGGTGCGGCCCGCATGAGCCACGACGCCGTCGCCCACACCCACCGGCTCCACGACGGCGATCCCCACGCCGCCTGGCTCGGCATCACCCTCGTCACCGCCGGCGAGGGACGCGCCGAGGTCACCCTGACGGTCGCCGATCACATGCTCAACGTCCACGGCACGTGTCACGGGGGGGTCCTGTTCAGCCTGGCCGACGCCGCCTTCCAGTACGCCTGTAACAGCCACGGGCCAGTGGCCGTCGCCGCCGCCGCCGACATCGACTTCCTGGCTCCGGTGGGTCCCGGCACCCGCCTGCGGGCCGTCGCCACCGAGCGGGCCCGCCGGGGTCGCTCGGGCATCTACGACGTGGCGGTCCTCGCCCCCGACGGCAGCGTCGTCGCCGAGTTCCGCGGCCGCTCCCGCGTCCTCGACCGTCCACCCGGCCCCGCCGACGGAGACCGACGATGACCACACGATCCGCCGACGCTGCGCCCGAGGCCGCCGACTTCGAACGGCGCGCCGCCGCCAAGGTGGCCGCCGAGGTCCCCGAGGCCGACCCCACGATCTTCGCCGCCACCTTCGACCTCATCCGCCTGGCCACCCGCCTCATGCACGATCTCGAATCGCGGGTCCACCGTCCCGCCGGGTGGAGTTACGCCGGCTTCCGGGTCATGTTCACCGTGTGGGTGTGCGGGGAGCTCAGCCCCCACCGCATCGCCCACCTGTCGGGACTGTCGCGAGCGGCGGTGTCGAGCGTGCTCAACACCCTCGAGCGCGACGGCCTCGTGACCCGCACCCGCGAATCGAGCGACCGGCGCCTCGTGACCATCCGCCTCACCGGCGAGGGTGAACGCCGCATCCGCGACGCCTACGCCGGCCAGGACGCCCGGGCCCGTCACCTCCTGCGCGACCTCGACGACGACGAGCTGGCCACCCTCGCCGCCCTGTGCCGGCGGGCCCTCGCCACCCCTCGGGCCGACACCTGAGGCCCGTCGGGGCCGGGGGCTTTGCCAGCCCCGTTGACTGCTTCAGTTGACTGCTTCAATTCAGATCATCTAGGCTTTGACGACCGCGCGCACCGGACCGCGCACGACACGCGCACGAGGGGGGCCGATGTCACGCCGCTGGGAATCCCTGGAGGACTTCGAAGCCTTCCTGGACGCGGGCGGGATCGTCGAGCCCGACGACGACATGCCCGAGCCCTACCGGGTGGCCGTCTTCCGCTTCATCGAGATGCACGCCAACAGCGAGCTCATGGGCGGCCTCACCGAACGCGACTGGATCCCGCGCGCCCCGGGCCTGTTCAACAAGGCCTCCGCCGTGGCCAAGACCCAGGACGAGATCGGCCACGCCCACCTGCTGTACATGGTGGCCGCCGACCTCGGGGTGAAGACCCGTGAGGAGATGCTCGTCGACCTCTTCGAGGGGCGCAGCCGCTTCCACAACGTCTTCCACTACAAGGCCCACACCTGGGGCGATCAGGTCGCCATCTCCTATCTGGTCGACGCCGCCGCCCTCGCCTCCCAGCAGGCCGTGTTCAAGCGCTGCTCCTACGGCCCCTACAAGCGGATCCTGCGCCGCATCATCGCCGAGGAGGGTTTCCACATGCGCCGGGGCGAGGAGCTCGTCCTGCGCCTCTCCCAGGGCTCCGACGTCCAGCGCAACCTCTTCCAGGACGCCCTCGACCGCTGGTGGCTGCCGGCCCTCCAGCTCTTCGGCCCCGACTCCCGCCCCGACGACGTCTTGTTGCGCTGGCACATCAAGTCGGAGCGCAACGAGGTGCTGCGCGACCGCTGGGTGCAGAAGTACGTCCCCCTCCTGCAGGGCTACGGCTTCACCATCCCCGACCCCGACCTGCGCTTCGACGAGGCCACCGGGCGCTGGGAGATCGGCGAGATCGACTGGACCCCCCTTCGGGCCACCCTCGACAACGCCGGGCCCGACTCGGCGCGACGCATCCGCGACGCCGCCACGAGCTGGGCCGCCACGGCCTGGGTCCGCGAGGCCCTCGAGCAGGTGGCGGTGGCCGCGTGAGGACCGACCGTCGCGTGCCCACCGATACCGAAGACCCGCTGGCGGCGGCGGTCCGGGGCGCGGTCGCGAGCGTCGACGACCCCGAGTACCCGGGTGTGTCCATCGTCGAGCTGGGCATGCTCGACCAGATCGAGATCAGCGACGACAGCGTGACCGTGGCCCTGGTCCCGACCTTCAGCGCCTGCCCCGCCTTCGCCGCCATCGTCGACGACACCCGCCGGGCGGTCGCCGCCGTCGCCGACGGCCGCCCCGTCCGGGTCGTGACCAGCACCGCCGTGTGGAGCACCGCCCGGGTGACCCCGGCGGGCCGCGATGCTCTGGCCCGCGCCTTCACCGTGGCCGTCGACACCGAGGACAGCACCCTGACCTGCCCCCGGTGCGGTGCCACCGGCCTGCCCGAGACGTCGCCCTTCGGTCCCACCCGGTGTCGGGCCATCCACCGCTGCGCCGCCTGTGGCGAGCACGTCGAGGTGATGCGGACATGAGCTCTCTCCCCCTCGGCCCCTTCAGCACCTCCAGTTCCTCCAGCCCCTCGAGCTGCCCGTGGGGCGGGGTGGTGTTGCGATGAGGGTCTACGAGGTCTTCCTCAAGCGCGACGGCAAGGACGAGTTCCGCCACGCCGGATCCCTCGAGGCGGCCGACGACGAGACGGCGGCGGTGCTCGCCGTCGAGTGCTACGCCCGCCGGGCCGAGGGCGACCGCATGTGGCTGGTGGCGCGCGACGACATCGTCACCGTCGACCCCGACCTGCTCGCCCCCAATCGCGACAAGGCCCACCGTCACAGCGACGGAGCCGCCGTCGCCGCTCACCGCCGGGCCCGTCGTGGCGACACAGCGACCACGGAGCAGCGATGAGCCTTCGACCCGACGCCGCCGAGTTCGTCCTGGCCTTCGCCGACGACGAGCACCTCATCGGCCAGCGCCACACCGAGTGGATCGGGATCTGCCCCTTTCTCGAAGAGGACCTGGCCTTCACCTCACTGGCCCAGGACGAGCTGGGCCACGCCGCCGCTCTGTATGCCCTGATCGACCCCGCCGTCGACCACCTGGCGTTCCGCCGCCATCCCGACGACTACCGCAGCGCCCATCTCGTCGAGCTCCCCGGCACCGACTGGGCGCGGGCTCTCGTGCGTCAGTGGCTCTACGACCTGGCCGAGCGCCACCGCTGGGAGGCCATCGTCGCCGCCGCCCATCCCGACCTGCTGCCCATCGCCCGGCGGGCCCTGGCCGAGGAGCGCTACCACCGCCGCCACGGCGACGTCATGATGCGCCGTCTCCTCGATGCCGGCGGTGAGGCCCGCCGGCGTCTGGTCACCGCCCTGGAGGATCTCGTCGGTGTCGCCGTCGGCCTGTTCGAACCGGTGTCGGGCGAGGCGGGCGCCATCGAAGCCGGCGTCGTGGCCACCGCCGGACCCGACCTGCTCGACCCCTGGTGGTGCGACGTCGACGAACTCCTCACGGCCACCGGGGTGAGCATCGAGCGGCCCCGCCTCGACCCCGACACCCAGCGGGGTCGCACCGTCCGCACGCCCCACTTCGCCGCACTCCACGCCGACATCAACACCGTGTTCGACCTCGACCCCGATGCCGTCTGGTAGACCCGTTCCCGGCTCCACCCCGGGGGATCCCCATCCCGCCCCCTGGCGAGCCCGGGCCGCCGGCGCCGGTCCCCGCACCCGGAGGTGACATCGTGACCGATCCCCGAGGAGTCCGCCTCGAGCGTGACGGCGAGCGGGCCGAGATCGTCCTCGACCGACCCGCGGTCCTGAACGCCTTCGACGACGCCATGGTGGGGGCGTTCCACGCCGTCCTCGACGAGCTCGACGCCACCCCCGCTCGGTGCGTGGTCGTGCGGGGCGAGGGACGCGCCTTTTCCGCCGGACGGGACCTCTCGGACGCCGATCCCCTCCACGAGGACGCCCACGCCATCCTGGCCGAGGTCTTCAACCCGATGATCCGTCGCCTCGCCGTGCTGGGTGTTCCGACCATCGCCGCCGTCCACGGTGCCTGCCTGGGTGTCGGTTTCGGGGTGGCGATGGCGTGCGATCTCGTCGTGTGCGCCGAGCGGAGCCGCATCGGCTCGCCCTTCGCCAACATCGGCTGCGTCCTCGACTCCGGTGGTCACGCCGCCCTCGTCCACCGTGTCGGGCCCCACCGGGCCCTCGAGCTGATCTACACGGGGCGCCTCATCGACGGCCACGAGGCCGCCGCCATCGGACTGGTCAACCGGTGCGTGCCCGACGACGACCTCCTCGGCGAGGTCCGAGGCCTGGCCGACGCCATCGCCGCCGGTCCCACCGCCGCCTTCGCCCGGTCCAAGCGACTGGTCCGCGACCTGCTCGACGGCGCCACCCTCGACGAGGCCATGGAGGCCGAGGCCGTCGCCCAGGGCGAGCTGGCCGGTACCCCCGACTACGTGGAGGGGATGACGGCCTTCCTCGAAAAGCGCCGCCCCCGCTTCACGGGCCGGTGAGGCGACACCGCACGGTGGGCCCCGTCCCCCGCCACACCGTCGCCGACGAAAGCGCCATCGAGACGGCGCTCGTTCACGAGGGCGCGGTCGTGGTCACCGGTGTCGACACCACACGGGCCGGGCTGCTCGGCCTCGCCCACCGCCTGGGCCGGGTCCGGCCCACCCACTACGGATCGGACTGGGAACTGGCGACCGACCCGGCGTCTCCCCACCTGGTGGAGGGGGCGGCGGGACTGCGGCCCCACACCGATCTCCCCTACGCTCCGATACCGCCCCGGCGCCAGGTCCTGCTGTGCGTCGAGCCGGCTCGGGCCGGCGGGGCGAACATCCTCGTCGACGGGTGGGCACTCCTGAGCGAGCTGCGTCAGACCGATCCGGCGACGTGGTCGGCCCTCGTCGGCGCCGCCGTCACCTTCGTCCTCGACAGCGTGGGCGGTCCCCTGTACCGGACCGGTCCACCCGTCGAGGTCGGCGACGGGGCCGCCTCCATGCTCGTGCGCCACGCCCCCGACCTCGTCCGCACCGACGACGGGGAGGCCCGGGCCGCGCTCGACGCGGTGACCGCTCTGTCGCTGGAACCGTCGCGCCAGCGGCTGGTCGAGCTCGGGGCGGGCGACGCCCTCGTGGTCGACAACCACCGGACCCTCCACGGACGCACCCCCATCACCGATCCCGGCCGTCGACGCCTCCTGGGCTGTTACGTCGACACGAGCGGCCCCGGCACCAGCCGGTCCCGCCCATGAGCGGCCCCGCCCCCGATCGGCGCCACCTGGTGGACGGACCGGGCGGCCCCCTCGAGGTGCTCGACTGGGACGGGGACGGCGGCGGCGTCGTCGTCCTGTTGCCCTCCCTGGGTCGTGGCGCCCGCGACTTCGACGACCTGGCCGACCGCCTCCAGCGCACGGGTCGCCGGGTGCTGTGTCCCCAGCCGCGAGGATGGGGAGCGCCGAACGCCGAGCTGTCGGGGCTGACCCTGGCCGACCTGGCCGACGA
>RFFY01000232.1 GCA_003697065.1 Actinomyces sp.
GGTCCGCCCCGGACCCCGATGCGCCCTCGGATCTCGAGCCGCCCCTGCCCCGCGGTGAGTTCGCCTGGCACGACCTCATGGGTGTCGACGAGCTGCCCGAGGGACGGGTCACCAGCGTCACCGTCGGGCGCCGCACCCTGTGTGTCACGCGCGGCGCGGCGGGGTTCGGGTGCCTCGACAACGCCTGTCCCCACCAGGGGGGTCCCCTCGGCGAGGGCTCCATCGAGAAGGGCTGGTTGCGCTGCCCCTGGCACGGCTACGACTACTCCCCGAAGAACGGGCGTCCCCCCGCCGGCTTCAGCGACGCCCCGGAGGCCTTCCGCACCGAGATCCGTGAGGGGCGGGTCCGGGTGGCGTTGCCGGTGGAGGCGCCCCGGGTCCGCACCGTGTCCGACGTCCTCGTCGAGACCATGATCGCCTGGGGTGTCGACGTCGTGTTCGGCATGGTGGGGCACTCGAACCTCGGCTTCGCCGACGCCCTGCGGGAGGCCGAGAGCCGGGGCGAGCTCACCTACGTCGCCGTCCGTCACGAGGGGGCGGCCGCCTTCGCCGCCTCCGCCCACGGCAAGCTCACCGGCCGGCCGGCGGCCTGCTTCGCCATCGCCGGGCCGGGATCGACCAACCTGCTCACCGGCCTCTACGACGCCCGCGTCGACCGGGCACCGGTGCTGGCCGTGTCGGGTCAGGTGCCCTCGAAGGTGCGGGGGCGGGGCGCCTTCCAGGACCTCGACCTGGCCGCCGCCTTCGCCGACGTGTCCGACTACCAGGCGGTGGTGACGGCGGGGGCGGACCACGCCGAGCTCATGAACCTGGCCTGCAAGTCGGCCCTCGTCGACCGGGGGGTCGCCCACCTGATCCTCCCCGACGAGGTCCAGGTCCAGCCCGCCCCCGACACTCCCGCCGGCTCGCCCCGGGGACGGATGGGCTCGCGGGCCGTCGCCCCGCCCGCCGACGCCCTGGCCGAGGCTCTCGAGCTGCTGGCGTCGAGTCGACGCCCCCTCGTCATCGTCGGCGACGGGGCCCGCTCGGGGATCGACGAGGTCCGGGCCCTGGCGGCTTCGATCGGGGCGCCCGTCGCCACCACCTTCAAGGCCAAGGGGCTGGTGTCGGATCACGACGAGGTGGGATGCGGGGTGCTGGGTCGGTCGGGCACGCCGGTGGCGAGCTGGTTCATGAACGAGGCCGACCTCCTCGTGGTGTTCGGCGCCTCCTTCGCCAACCACACCGGGATCGCCCCCTACAAGCCCATCATCCAGGTCGACCGCGAGCCCGCCGCCCTCGGGCGCTTCCATCCCGTGACGGTCCCCGTCCTCGGCGATGTCGCCGTGACGGCGGCGGCCCTGCGGACGGGACTCGCCGGCGGGCACCGGTGTCTCGACCTGCGCGGCGAGCTGGCCGAACGCTGGGCGATCTGGCGGGCCGAGAAGGCCCGTCGACGCCGCGACGACCGGGGCCGGGGTCTCAACAGTGCCGGGGTGTTCGACGCCCTGAGCCGGCTCGTACCGGCTGACGCCGTGATACCCGTGGACGTCGGGAACAACACCTACAGCTTCGGGCGCTACTTCGAGGTGCGGCGCCAGCACGTGCTGATGTCGGGCTACCTGGGGTCGATCGGCTTCGCCCTGCCGGCGGCCCTGGGGGCGTGGGCGGCGGTGGGCGGGGAGAGGCCGGTGGTGTCGATCTCCGGCGACGGGGGTCTGGGCCAATACGCCATGGAGTTCACCACCGCCGTGCGCCACGGAGCGGACATCACCCACGTGGTGCTCGACAACGGCGAGCTGGCCAAGATCTCCAAGGAGCAGAGGTCGGCCCACCTCGACGTCTGGCAGACCAGCCTGCGCAATCCCGACTTCGCCGCCTTCGCCGAGCTGTGCGGGGGGCGGGGCTGGCGTGTCACCGACGCCGGCGAACTCGACGACGCCGTCGGCGAGGCGCTGGCCCACCCGGGGCCGAGTCTGGTGGCGGTGCAGACCGATCCCCTCGCCGTGTGACCGCGCCGGCGGCCTGGGGGCGCCGGCGCGGGTCGGTGCGCCCCTGACGCGGGACTACAGGGCGAACGCCTCGGCGAGCAGCTCGTAGCTGCGGCGCCGGGCCTCGTGGTCGAA
>RFFY01000023.1 GCA_003697065.1 Actinomyces sp.
CCATGGCGCAGGTCACGCCGGGGCGGCATGGGTCGGCGGTCCCGCGCGGGTAGTGTCGATCGCACCAAAGATCGCGGGTTGGCTCAGGTCCCCGGGGACAGCGGCCGACGCCAGCGGTGACGGGCTCGCCGGGGTCCGTCACGACACCATGTGACACCAGACCGGAGTACCCGAAGAGACCGACGAGGAATGCGGCGACCGAGGAAGGCGTTGGTTCTGACGTGAACGAGTTGGAGACCATGATCGCAACGATGCGCAGCGTCGTCGAGGGCGAGGTGTGCAGCCGCTCGCGTGTCGTCGACGCCCTGCTCGATCTGCGTCTCGAGGCCACCGGTCGCCCCGACGTGCTGGAGCTGATCGACGCCGCCCTGGCCGAGATGCCGGGTCGGACCATGGTGCCGTCGGCCTGGTGGCTCGAGCGCCTCGACCTGATCGGTCTCGCCGTCGTGCACCCCTCGGAGCCGGTGGGCTGACCCGATCGGTGGGCTGAGCCGGCCGGTGGGCTGACCCGATCGCCGGCCGCCGTCCGTTCCGGGCGGTCAGGCCGCCGTGTCGCCGGCGCTGGTGCCGCTGCCACCTCTCGCCCCGGGCGACGCCACCTCGTACGCCGACGGCGGTTCGGGACTGTAGAGGTTCGCCACCTTCTCGACGGCGTCGCGCGAGCCCGTCAGCTCGAGCAGACCGGCCGCCACGGCGTCGTCGAGGCTCATGTCGCCCCGCCGGACCCACAAGACGGCGGCGATCGAGCCCCGCACCGTGACATCGGCGGGCGGAAGGGAAGGTGCGCCCGGAGCCGGACGGGGTGGACCGTCGCCGAGGGTGGCGCGTGCGACGTGGGGGGTGATGCGGTCGAGGGCGGGGCGCCGGCGTCCCGGCGGACCGGCGGGGGCGATCTCGAGGGTCGTGTCGGTCTCGTCGAGGGCGAAGCGGATGGTCAGGGGTCCATCGTCGAGTTCCTCGGGCCGGATCATGGCGGCGAGGCTCTCCGGCAGGAGGTGGGTCAGGAGGGGTTCGTCGTCGTCGGGCAGGCCGAGGCGGTGGATGCCGTGGCGGGTCAGTGCCGCCAGCACCTCGCGCAGCGCCCGCCCCCGGGTGGTCAGGGCGTAGCGATGGTGACGCCCCGGCGGGTCGTCCTCGAGGCGTTCGACGTAGCCGGCCTCGACGAGCTGGTCGAGGCGGACGGCGAGGAGGTTCGAGGCCATGCCCGTGAGGGCACGGCGCAGCTCGCTGTAGCGCTTGGGACCGGTGGTGAGCTCGCGGACCACGAGCAGGGTCCAGCGTTCGCCGAGAAGGTCGAGGGCCTTGGCGACGGGACAGAACTGGTGGTACTGGCGCCGGGCCATGGGGCGACGATAGCGGCGGTGGGCGGGGGGCACCGCTTCGCCGGTGGCCACGGCCCGCGGCGAGGCATCCGCTCCGCGTGCGACTGCTCCGCGTGCGACCGGCGCGGGCCCTTGGTGTGGTTGAAAAACCGTACTAGGGTCCGGCCATGCCGAAACGAGACCACTACCGACCGGGCACGCCCTCGTGGATCGAGCTCGCCACTCCCGATCCCGCCGCCGCCGAGCGCTTCTACGGACCCCTGATGGGGTGGTCCTTCCACACCGAACCCGCGGGTGAGGACGCCACCTACACGATGGTGCTGCGCGACGGCGAACCCGTGGCCGGGCTCATGACCCAGCCTCCCGAGCAGATCGAGATGGGCCTGCCGGCCCTGTGGAACACCTACGTCACGGTCGAGTCGGCCGACGAGGCCGCCGCCCGGGCCGCGGGTGCCGGCGGCTCGGTCATGGCCCCTCCCTTCGACGTCATGGACGTGGGTCGGATGGCGGTCGTCGTCGACCCAGCGGGGGCGGTCACCTGCGTGTGGGAACCCCGCGCCCACATCGGTGCCCACCTCGTCAACGAGCCCGGGGCCTTCACCTGGGCCGAACTCGTCACCCCCGACCAGACCGGCGCCGCCGCCTTCTACGGTCAGGTGTTCGGCTGGAGCGCGACGGCCACCGAGATGCCCCCGATCGGCACGATGACCTTCTTCCAGCTCGACGGCGACGACATCGCCAGCGCCCTCACCCTGCCCGACGTGCCTCCCCACTGGCAGGTCTACCTGGGGGTGGGCGACTGCGACGCCGCCTGTGCCGCCGTCGAGGCCGGCGGCGGGTCGGTCCTCGCCGATCCCGTCGACGCCCCGCCGGGGCGGATGGCGCCCGTCGCCGACCCCGCCGGCGCCGTCTTCTCGGTCATCGCCCTGGCCCAGCCCGCCGCCTGAGCCCGGCGGGTCCCCGGCGCCCACTCCGGGCTCCCGCTCCCGGCAGCCGACGTGTCGACTGGCGCGCCCGTCGCCGGCCGTCGAAGATGCGCCCGCGACAGGCGCGCCGAAACGGGGCGCCGCGAGCCGAGACGAGGCGCCGGGGTCCCGCCGGCGTCCCGCCGGGGGAGGGACACGCCATGGCCGACACCGACGAGTTGGGCTTCTGGCGCATCGCCGCCGCCGACCCCGACCACCTCGCCCTCGTCGACCCGACGGGGGCCGAGACGAGCTACGGCGAGCTGGCGGAACTGGTCAACCGGATCTCCCACGGTCTGGCCGCACTGGGCCTGGCTCCCGGTGACCAGGTCACCACGGTGCTGCCGAATTCCGCCGAGCAGGTGGCGGTGTGCCTGGCCGCCTTCCAGTCGGGCCTCTACGTCACCACGGTCAACTGGCATCTGGTCGGACCCGAGATCGCCTACATCGTCGACGACAGCGAGACCCGCGCCCTGATCGTGCACGAGCGCTTCGCCGAGGAGGCCGACAGGGTCCTCGACGAGGTGTCGACCCCGGTGCCCCACCGCTTCGCCATCGGCGAGGTGGAGGGGTACCGGCCCTTCGCCGAGCTCGTGGCGGGCCAGCCGGCGACGCGTCCCGACCGTCTCGCCACCGGTTCGACGATGTTCTACACCTCGGGGACCACCGGTCGCCCCAAGGGGGTGCGCCGTCCCCTCGATCCCCGCCATCCCGACGAGGTGGCCGCCGGTTCGGGTGGCCTCTTCGCCCTGTTCGGCACCCGTCCCCACGACGACAACGTCCAGCTGACCCAGGCCCCCCTGTACCACACGGCCGTCAACGCCTGGACGACGACCTCGCTGCACATGGGCCACACCGTCGTGCTGATGGACAAGTGGACGCCGGAGGGGGCGCTCGAACGCATCGAGCGCTACCGGGTCACCCACAGCCACATGGTGCCGACCATGTTCAACCGCCTCCTCCAGCTCCCCGACGAGGTGCGGTCCCGCACCGACGTGTCGTCCCTGCGGCGGATGGTCCACGCCGCCGCCCCCTGTCCCGTCGAGACCAAGCGCCGCATGATCGAGTGGTGGGGTGACGTGGTGTGGGAGTACTACGCCGCCACCGAGGGGGGCGGCACCATCATCTCCCCGGCCGAGTGGCTGGAGCGGCCCGGCAGCGTCGGACGACCCTGGCCCGGCTCGGAGGTGATCGTCGTCGACGACGAGGGCCGGGAGTTGCCGCCCTACGAGTCGGGGACCGTCTACATGAAGATGGCGGGCGCCACCTTCGAGTACCACAAGGATCCCGACAAGACCGCTCGCAGTCGTCTCGACGACTTCTTCACCGTGGGCGACGTCGGCTATCTCGACGCCGACGGTTACCTCTACCTGAACGACCGGGCCAACGACATGATCATCGTCGGCGGTGTCAACATCTACCCGGCCGAGATCGAAGGCGAACTGCACCAGCATCCCGCCGTCGGCGACGTGGCGGTGTTCGGGGTGCCCGACGACGACACCGGCGAGCAGATCAAGGCCGTCATCGAACTGCGCCCGGGGTGGGAGCCCGGCGAGGCCACGAGCGGGGAGATCATGGGGTGGCTACGGGGCCGGATCGCCCGCCAGAAGCTGCCCCGTTCGATCGACTACGTCGAGGCCATGCCCCG
>RFFY01000233.1 GCA_003697065.1 Actinomyces sp.
CCGCTGACTTCTTCTGCAGCTCGTTGTAGACGCTGGTGTCGGCGCCGTCGTTGGCGGCGACGACACTGGGGTCGACCGACAGGTAGGCATCCTGAGCGGTGGCCGACCCCAGATGGGCGAGCAGTTCCTTGGCCCCGGCCTCGTTGGACGGGCTGCGGGCCATCATGAAGCCGTCGATCGGCGCTTCGACGGCGTCCTGACCGTGCTCGGGGTTCAGCTCGGGGTACGCGAAGAAGTCCATGTCGGCGGCACCGGCGTCGCTCATGGCCGAGGCGGCGAAAGTGCCGAGCAGGTACATGCCGGTCTCGTGGTTCTCCAGCGAGGCGGCCGCCTCCTGCCAGGTCCGACCGTTGGCGCCCTCCTGGTGGTAGGGCAGGAGCTGCTCCCAGGTCTTGAAGACGTCCATCACCCGCTCGTCGGTCCAGGACTCCTTGCCCGCCATGAGATCGATGTGGAAGTCGTAGCCGTTGAGCCGCATGTTGATGATGTCGAAGGTGCCCATGGCCGGCCACTGGCCGTCGTTGGCGAAGGCGAAGGGCACGATCCCGTCGGACATCATCTGCTCGGCGAGGCCGAGGAGGGAGTCGAGGTCGGTGGGGGCGGTGTAGCCCTTCTCCTCGAACAGGCTCTTGGAGTAGTTGACCGCCCAGGTGTAGTAGGTGAACGGCATGAAGTACTGCTTGCCGTCGTCGCCGGTGCTGGCGGTCTTGAAGCCCGACCCGAGGCCCGTCATGTTCGTCCACACGTCGGAGATGTCGCCGACGAGGCCCTGGTTGGCGAAGAAGCGCATGCGGAAGCCGGCGAACCAGGCCATCACGTCGTCGGGCGCCTGCAGGTAGGTGTTGATGTTCTCCTGGTAGGTGTTGTGATCCGTGGTGTTGATCTTCACCTCGAGATCGGGATTGGGCAGGGCCGCCACGGCGGCGGCGAGGGCGGCCTTGGGGTTCTCGTCGGAGTAGTTCGAACCCAAGGTGACGGTGCCGCTGGCCGGGCCGCCCGCCGAGCCCGAGGTCGAGTCGTCGTCGCCGCAGGCAGCGAGCAGGCCGCCGGACGCGACGACGCCTGCCGCCGCCGCGCCGCCACCGAGGAGCTGGCGGCGGTTCAAGCGGAAGCCCATCCGGGTCGGGCTCGGTGAACGACGGGCGGAACGTGGTGCCATGAGTCCCCTCCAAGGGTCGGCCGCGGAAGCGGCGCCGTGTCGTGTACCGGGCTCTGGCTCGGCCCGGCCGCGGCACTATAGACCCTGATCCGCACACGGTCGAACACAACCGCGCACAGAATGCGGCGTGTTATGGTCGTTTTCGATGGATCGTGTGAGACACGAGCGCGTCCTCGCTCCCCAGCGCCAGGAGCTCATCGTCAGTGAGGTACGCCGTCGGGGGTCGGTGCGGGTCCGCGAGCTGACCGATCTGCTCGGGGTCTCGGAGATGACCATCCGCCGTGATCTCGACACCCTGGCCGAGGCGGGCCTGCTGGAGAAGGTCCACGGGGGAGCCACCATCTTGGGCGCCGCGCGTCTGGCTCGCAGCTCCGAGGAGCCGGGTTTCGCCGCCAAGTCGGCGCGCCAGCAAGCGGAGAAGCGGGCCATCGCCGCCCGTGCCGCGGCCTTGGTGCGGCCCGGCTGTTCGGTGGGCGTGAGCGCGGGGACGACGACCTGGCATCTCGCGCACCATCTGGTGGCGGTGCCCGACCTGGTCGTGGTCACCAACAGCCTGCGCATCGTCGAGACCCTGCATGCGGCGCGGCGCTCCGATCTCGAGATCGTGCTGACCGGCGGGACGCCGACACCGTCAGATGCCATGGTCGGACCCATCGCCGAGCGGGCGTTGGAGGGACTCCACCTCGATCTCGTCTTCCTGGGCGTGCACGGGATGAGCGAAAGGGCCGGCTTCACGACCCCCAACCTCCTGGAGGCGAGAACCGACGAGGCCTTCATCGCCGCCGGTGCGCGTGTCGTCGTCACCGCCGATTCGACCAAGTGGGGCACGGTCGGACTGGCGGCGATCGCTCCCCTGGAGGCCGCCGATGCTGTCATCACCGACGATGGACTCCCGTCGGAGGCGCGGGCGGCGCTCGACGAGGCGGTCGACGAGGTGATCGTGGTCCCCGTGGACGCCGGGTCGGGCCCCGCCGCCGACTGACCCGGGCGCGGCAGGGCGGATGTGCCCCGGCGGGTCGGTCGGGACGGCCGGATTCGAACCGACGACCCCCTGCTCCCAAAGCAGGTGCGCTACCAGCCTGCGCCACGTCCCGGGGCGGTGGATGCCGCCGCCCGTCGAGTCTACGGGAGCCCGTCTGTCCGCGCCGAGGGCCCGC
>RFFY01000234.1 GCA_003697065.1 Actinomyces sp.
CCAGACGGGGCTCTTCGACGTCGACGGCCACCACGCTCATGCCCTCGGCTCCGCAGCGGGCGGCCAGAGCGCGCCCGATCCCACTGGCGGCTCCGGTCACGACGGCGACGCGTCCTTCGAGTTCAGCGAGCATCCGATCCCCCCACGACGATCCGGCGACCCCGCCGATCTTGGCAGGCCGACCGGCGCCGGGCGAACCCCCGCCGACGCCGCCGAGCTCAGCGACCCCGGAAGACGCCCCGGCGCCGCTCGACGAAGGAGCGGACACCCTCGGCGTGGTCCTCGGTGGCCGCCAGCTCGCGCTGGACCGGTCCCAGGGCCGCCACGGCCGACTCGAACCCCTCGCGCACGAAACGGCGCGAGGAGGCGAGGGTGGCCTGCACGGCGAGGGGCGCGCCCTCGCAGATCACCCGGGCGATCTCGAGGGCCCGCTCGTACTCCGTCCCGGCGGGCACGACCTCTTGCACCAGGCCGATGCGATGGGCCTCGGCGGCGTCGAACTCGTCGCTGGTCAGCAGGTGGTACATGGCGTTGCCCCACCCGCCCCGCTCGACGAAGCGGATCGTCGCGCCCCCGGTGGCGTGGATCCCCCGTCGGGGTTCGAGCTGGCTGAAACGGCAGTCGTCGGCGGCGATCACGATGTCTCCGGCCAAGGCGAGCTCGATGCCCAAGGTGTAGGTGATCCCCTTCACCGCCGTCACGATCGGCTTGCGACAGGGTCGGCGCAGGCCGAAGGGATCGACCCCGCCCGCGGGGCCCCGGTCCCGCCCCGCCAGACGATCGGCCCAGCGGGGCAGGTCGAGCCCGGCGGTGAAATGGGGCCCGTGGGCGAAGACCAGGCCGACCCACAGGTCGGGGTCCTCGTCGAGGCGGGTGTAGGCCTCGACGAGGGCGTCCATCATCTCGGGGGTGACCCCGTTCAGCTTGGCCGGCCGGTCGAGGCCGATGGCCAGGATGTGGTCCTCGACGAGCTCGACGTCGACCCGCCCCGTGTCGTCGCTCACGGCCCCTCCCTCAGTAGCGGTAGTGATCGGGCTTGTAGGGCCCGTCGACGGGCACCCCGATGTAGTCGGCCTGTTCGGGGGTGAGGCGCGTGAGCCGGACCCCGAGGGCGTCGAGGTGGAGGCGCGCCACCTCCTCGTCGAGCTTCTTCGGCAGGGTCACGACGTCACGTCCGTACTGCTCGGCGCGGGCGTGCAGCTCCATCTGGGCGAGGACCTGGTTGGTGAAGCTGCACGACATCACGAAGCTCGGGTGACCGGTGGCGTTGCCGAGGTTCAGCAGCCGCCCCTCCGACAGAACGATGACCGAGTGGCCGTCGGGGAAGACGTACTCGTCGACCTGGGGCTTGATCGTCACCCGCTGGACGTCGGACATCTTGTTGAGGCCCGCCATGTCGATCTCGTTGTCGAAGTGGCCGATGTTGCCCACGATGGCCTGGTGCTTCATGCGGGCCATGTGCTCGGCGAGGATGACGTCCTTGTTCCCGGTGGCGGTGACGAAGATGTCGGCCCGGTCGACGACGGCCTCGAGGGTGTTCACCTCGTAGCCGTCCATGGCCGCCTGCAGGGCGCAGATGGGGTCGGCCTCGGTGACGATCACCCGGGCGCCCTGGCCCCGCAGGGACTCGGCGCAGCCCTTGCCCACGTCGCCGTAGCCGCACACGACGGCGACCTTGCCGCCGATGAGCACGTCGGTGGCCCGGTTGATCCCGTCGATCAGGCTGTGGCGGCACCCGTAGCGGTTGTCGAACTTCGACTTGGTGACCGAGTCGTTGACGTTGATGGCGGGAAACAGCAGGGTCCCGGCGTCGCGCATCTGGTAGAGGCGGTGCACCCCGGTCGTGGTCTCCTCGCTCACACCCCGGATGCCGGGGGCGATGCGCCCGAAGAAGCCGGGGTCGTCGGCGGCGATCCGGCGGAGACGATCGAGGAACACGACCCACTCCTCGGGGTCGTCGTCGGCGGCGTCGGGAATGGCGCCGGCGCGTTCGAACTCCAGGCCCTTGTGGACCATCAAGGTGGCGTCGCCGCCGTCGTCGAGGATCAGGTTGGGTCCGCCCCCGTCGGGCCAACGCAGGATCTGCTCGGTGGCCCACCAGTACTCCTCGAGGGTCTCGCCCTTCCAGGCGAAGACCGGTACGCCCGCGGGGCGCTCGGGGCTGCCGGTGGGGCCACAGGCCACGGCAGCCGCCGCGTGGTCCTGGGTGGAGAAGATGTTGCACGAGGCCCAGCGCACCTCGGCGCCGAGGGCGGTCAGGGTCTCGATGAGCACCGCCGTCTGCACCGTCATGTGCAGGGAGCCGGCGATGCGGGCCCCGGCCAGGGGCTTGTCGTCGGTGTGACGGGCCCGCAGGGTCATGAGGCCGGGCATCTCGTGCTCGGCGAGTCGGATCTCGCGACGGCCGAAGTCGGCCAGGGAGAGGTCGGCGACGCGGAAGTCGGTGCTGGTGTCGGTCATGGTTGTGTGTCCTTGTGGGCGCGGGTGGCATCGACCGGGGCTGGGGTCGCCTGACCTCGCGTCGCTCGTCGCGCGTCCGGTGTCCCGAACGGCGGGCAGCCCACGGCGCCGCCAGCATAGAGGGACAGGATCGACCGACGGTCGGGGCCCCGGACGCTCACACCCCGCTGGTGGCGACGTGGGCCTCGGCGTCGGAGGGTACGTCCACGGTGACGGGTCCGGCCGACGCGGCCAGCCACGCCGCCGTTCCCTGGCGGCGCTCCAGATCGCCGACCCGTACCGACCCGGCGGTGACCAACACGATGGCGGGACCGG
>RFFY01000235.1 GCA_003697065.1 Actinomyces sp.
CCCGGCACCGGTGACGGGTTCAAGCGCTTCTGTGACGGCGAGACCGACATCTCCGACGCCTCCCGGGCCATCAAGGACGCCGAGAAGCAGACCTGCGCCGACAACGGCATCACCGACATCATCGAGTTGAAGGTGGGCATCGACGGCATCGCCGTGATGACCAACGAGGCCAACGACACCGTGGACTGCCTCACCTTCCTCGACCTCTACGCCCTCATCGGCCCCGAGGCGGAGGGGACGACGACCTGGGCCGAAGCGGCCGCCCGGATCCCCGGCACCTCCGACCTGCCCGACGTCCCCCTCGACATCTTCGGCCCCGGTGAGGAGTCCGGCACCTACGACTCCTTCATCGAGATCGTGCTCGAGAAGATCGCCGAGGAACGCGGCCAGGAGGCCACCACCCGCACCGACTACAACCCCTCGGCCGACGACAACGTCATCCTCCAGGGCATCCAGAGCGGCGACACCACCCTCGGCTGGGTCGGCTTCGCCTATGCCGACCAGGCGAGCGGGGTGAAGCTCCTCGAGGTCGACGGCGGCGACGGATGCGTGCCCGCTACCCCGGCCACCATCGCCTCCGGCGAGTACCCCATCTCGCGGCCCCTGTTCATCTACGTGAACGCCGCCAAGATGGCCGACAATCCGGCGATCGAGGCCTTCGTCGACTTCTACATGGACGCCGGCCTCGACGAGGCCGTGGCCGAGGTCGACTACGTCGAACTCGACGACGCCGCCAAGGCCGAGACCCGGGCCCGCTGGGACGCCCGCGAGACCATCGCCCTGGGCTGACGAGGGGTCCTCGAGACACGGCTTTCGCGGTCGATGCAGCGCCTGTCCGTCCGGGGTAGCGTCGGCGCCGTGACCGGCGTTACCCCGGCGGTTCCCCGATCCCCCATCACCGTCGACGAGCTCGCCGGCTCCCCCGCCCGGCGGCGGCGGGAGCGCCTCGTCGGCGCCGTCCTGTTCGCCGCCGGTGCGGTCTCGGTCGTGGTGTCGGCCCTCATCGTGTGGAGCCTGCTGAGCGAGGCCTGGACCTTCATCACCGGCATCGACTGGGCGTCGACCTGGGGGGTGCGGGGCTGGTTCCCCCGCCGGGGTCTGTACGACCTGCCCACCATCGTGCTGGCCAGCATCATGACGACGGGGATCGCCATGATGGTGGCCGCTCCCGTCGGCCTGGGGGCCGCCATCTACCTGTCGGAGTACGCCCCCGAGGGGGCCCGGCGGGTGCTGAAGCCCGCCCTCGAGATCCTGGCGGGTATCCCTTCGGTGGTGCTGGGGTTCTTCGCCCTGTTCTGGCTGGCGCCCAACATCGTGGGGCGTATCACCGAGCGGGTCCTGGTCGTGCTCAGCGTCGTGGTACTCGCCACCTACCTCGCCCTCGTCGTGCGCCTGGCCTGGGGGCGTTTCCGCCTCTGGCAGCGGGAGCGGTCGCGCCTCGCTCTCGTCGAGACGGTGGGGGGCAGCGTCGCGGGGCTCGGCCTGTTCGCCCTGTTGGTGTGGTGGGCGCTCGACGTGATCGCCGGCTTCGAGGGACCGAGCCGGGGCGGGTCGCTCGCCGCCGCCGGTATCGGCGTGGGCATCCTCACCATCCCCCTGGTGGCGTCGGTGTCCGAGGACGCCATGCGGGCCGTGCCCGTGTCGTTGCGCGAGGCGTCGGCGGGTCTCGGCGCCCGCAAGATGGTCACCACCACCCAGGTGGTGCTCCCGGCCGCCGTCTCGGGGATCGTCGCCGCCTTCATCATCGGCATCTCCCGAGCCGTCGGCGAGACGATGGTCGTGTTCCTCGCCGGGGGTGCCGCCGATGCGGCCACCTTCACCAACTCGCCCTTCGACGGCAGCCTCACCATGACCGCCGCCATGGCCTCCCTGGCCAGCGGCACCGACAACGTCGTGGGTGAGGGCCTGACCTTCCAGAGCCTGTACTTCGTCGGCCTCCTGTTGTTCGTGCTGACCCTGGTGCTCAACGTCGTCGCCAACCGCTTCGTCGCCCGGGTACGGGACGTCTACTGATGGTCGGGACCACCCTCGTCGACGAGCGCAGCCGCGAGCGCATCGCCGCCGCCATCCGGTCCCGGCGCCTCGACGTGGCCGGGGCCGTGTTCCGCGCCGGCGTGCAGCTGGCCCTGGTGCTCGCCCTGTCGGTCATCATCGTGTTGCTCTACACGACCGTCCGCGACGGTTGGGACCAGCTCGGCACCCGTCTCGGCGACTTCCTGTCGGGCACCCTGCGCTCCCGGGCCGGCGACGACCGTCTCGGGGTGCACCAGGGTCTCTACGGCACCTTCTGGATCGCCGTGTCGGTCGCCGTGTTCGCCTTCCCCCTCGGCATCGCGGCGGCGATCTATCTCGAGGAGTACGCCCCGCGGAACCGCCTCACCGCCTTCATCGAGTTGAACATCCGCAACCTGGCCGGCGTCCCGTCGGTCGTCTACGGACTGCTGGGTCTGTTCCTGTTCGTCAAGGGCATCCCCGGGATCACCGGTGGCGGGTCGGTCCTGTCGGCGGGCCTGACCATGTCCATCCTGGTGCTGCCCATCGTCGTCATCACCGCCTCGGAGGCCATCCGGGCCGTGCCCGACTCCCTGCGCGAGGGCGGCTACGGCGTCGGCGCCACCCGGTGGGACACGATCCGCACCCTCGTGCTGCCCTCGGCGGCCCCCGGGATCCTGACCGGGACCCTTCTCGCCATGTCGCGTGCCGTCGGCGAGGCCGCCCCCCTCATCCTGGTGGGGGCCCTCACCGGACGGGTGGGGAAGAACCCCGCCCTGCTCGACGTCTCGTCGCTCACCGAGCGTTTCACCGCCATGCCCATCGTCATCACGGGCTGGACCCAGCAGGCGGGCCGCGACGCCGGCTTCGCCGCCGCCGCCGCAGCCGCCATCGTGGTGCTGCTCGTGTTCGTGCTGTTGTTGAACTCCCTGGCGATCGTCGCCCGCAACCACTTCGAGAGAAAGCGGGGCTGAGATGGACCCCCTGAACCCGCCCGGCGAGGCCGGCGTCGACCTCGCCGCCGACACCCCGACCCACGCCGTGGCCCCTCTCGGTGACCCCGGGTCGTCCCCGGCCGAGGCCCACGGCGAGGAGGCGCCGGCGCCGCCGGTGGTGTTCCGCCTCGACGAGGTCAACGTGTACTACGGCGACTTCCGCGCTGTGCGTGACGTGTCCTTCGCCGTCCACGCCAACGAGATCACCGCCATGATCGGGCCGTCGGGGTGCGGCAAGTCGACGGTGCTGCGCTGCTTCAACCGCATGAACGACCTGATCCCCACGGCCCGCGTGACCGGCACGATCCTGTACCACGACGTCGACATCTACGACGAGCGGGTCGACCCGGTCGAGGTCCGGCGTCGGGTCGGCATGGTCTTCCAGAAGCCCAACCCCTTTCCCAAGTCGATCTACGACAACGTGGCCTACGGGCCCCGCATCGCCGGCCGCCGCAAGGGCCTCGACGAGGTCGTCGAGAGCTCCCTGCGCAAGGCCGCCCTGTGGGACGAGGTGAAGGACCGCCTGCGGGATTCGGCGTTCGGGCTGTCGGGCGGCCAGCAGCAACGCCTCTGCATCGCCCGGGCCCTGGCGGTGGACCCCGACGTGTTGTTGATGGACGAGCCGTGCTCGGCCCTCGACCCCATCGCCACGGCCCGCATCGAGGAGCTGATGCTCGAGATCAAGCGCGACTACGCCATCGTCATCGTGACCCACAACATGCAGCAGGCCGCCCGGGTCAGCGACCGCACGGCCTTCTTCACCGTCCAGGTGGACCCCGGAACCGACTCCCGCACGGGCATCCTGGTCGAGTACGACGACACCGAGAGGATCTTCTCCAACCCGTCCGACGAGCGGACCGAGAACTACGTCACCGGCCGCTTCGGCTGAAGGGACAACCCATGGACGACGTCCGCCGTAGCTTCCACGCCCAACTCGACGAGGTGCGGGCGCGCATCGTGCAGCTCGCCGCCGCCACCGCCGAGGCGGTGCCCCGAGCCACCGAGGCTCTCCTCGAGGGCGATCTCGAGGCGGCCCAGTATCTCATCGACGGCGACGACCGCATCGACGCCCTGGCGCTCGAGGTCGAGGAGAAGTGCTACCGCATCCTCGCCCTCCAGCAGCCCATGGCCAGCGACCTGCGCTCGGTGCTGGCCGCCATGTGGATCACCTCGGAGCTCGAGCGTTCCGCCGATCTCGCCGCCAACATCTGCAAGGCGTGCCGGCGCATCTTCGGGGTCGCCCTCGAGCCGCGCCTGCGGGGCCTCATCTCGGAGATGAGCGAGGAGGCGACGCGCCTGTTGCGCCTGGCCGTCGACGCCTATGTCGACGGCGACGCCGGCCTGGCCGCCGCCCTCGACGACATCGACGACCGGCTCGACTCCCTGCACACCACCTACATCCAGGCCATCTTCGAGAGCCAGGCCGGGGGCGGGATCGAGCTCCAGCCGGCCGTGCAGCTCGCCCTCATCGGGCGCTTCTACGAGCGCATCGGTGACCACGCCGTCAACATCGGCGAACGGATCCGGTACATGGTCGACGGCTGGCTGCCCGAGCACACCGGCGCCGCCCGCGAGCACGAACGCGAGCGTCTGCGGGGCGCAGTGGCCGGTGACGCACCGGTGGCCGACGTCGCGGCGGACGGGCCCGGGGACGGACCCCCGGGCGGGTCGTCGGCGTGATGAGGCTCGCACCGGTGACCGTCGGGTGCCGGGGCGGGCGCGCAGGATGAGGGCGGGGCCGGGGCGATGAGACGCCTCTTCGGTCGGCGACGCCAGCTTCCCACCACTCCCGCGCCCGGGAGGACCGGCCCCACGGCGTCCCCCGACACCGACGGATCGCCCAGCGGCGACGGGGGGCCGGTCGGTGGAGGGCTCGACCGTCTCCTCGCCGCCGCCCTCGACGTCGTGCCCGCCGGTGTGGTGATCTTCGACCGCGACGCTCGCGTGGTGGCGCGGAACGCGGCTGCCACCGGGTTGGCCGACGCCCGCCACGGGGACGCTCTCGTGGCTGCCGCCGTCGACGAGCTGCTCGCCGACGCCCTCGCCGGGCGGGTGGGGCGGCGCGAGCTCGAGCTGTTCGGCCCGCCCCGGCGGGTCCTGCGGATCGAGGTGGCACCGGCCGTCGAGGGGACCGAGCGGATCGGCGCCGTCGCCCTCGTGCGTGACGTCACCGAGGAGCGACGGGTCGAGGCGGTCCGGCGCGACTTCGTCGCCAACGTCAGCCACGAGCTCAAGACACCCGTGGGAGCCGTGAGCCTTCTCGCCGAGACCCTGGTCGACGCCGGTGATCCCGCCGTGGTCGCCCGCCTGGCCGGGCGCCTGCGCGACGAGGCCCTTCGCCTGTCGGCCATGGTCGACGACCTTCTCGAGCTGAGCCGGGTCGAGGCGGCGGCGACCAGCGAGCCCACCCCGGTCGAGGTGGGAGAGGTGGTCGAGCAGGCCCGTCGGCGGGTGGCCGAGACGGCCCGCCAGCGGGGCGTCGACATCGAGGTCCGGCCCGTTCCCGCTGATGCCCGGGTGGCGGGGGACCGGGCCCAGCTCGTGTCGGCGGTGTTCAACCTCCTCGACAACGCCGTCAAGTACAGCGGCGCCGGCTCGCGTGTCGAGGTCCGGGTCGCCGTGGGCGGGGGGCGGGTGGCCGTCGCCGTCCAGGACGAGGGCATCGGGATCCCGGCGGCGGCCCGCGACCGGATCTTCGAACGCTTCTACCGGGTCGACCGGGCGCGTTCCCGGGCGACGGGCGGGACGGGTCTGGGCCTGTCCATCGTGCGCCACGTGGTGACCGGGCACGGGGGTGAGGTCACGGTGAGCTCCCGCGAGGGTGAAGGGTCGACCTTTTCGATCGTGCTGCCCGCTCTCGACGTCCCCGGTGGCGCCGGCCCGGGCGGAGACGCGGGTCCGACCGAGTCGGCTCCGGCGCGGCGGGAGGGCACGGCGTGAGCCCGGTGCGTGTCCTCGTCGTCGAGGACGAGGCCTCCTTCGTCGACGCCCTGACCGTGGGTCTCGAGCGCGAGGGTTTCGAGGTGGTCGCCGTCGCCGACGGGGGCGAGGCCCTGCGCCGCTGGGAGGAGATCGACCCCGACGTCATCCTCCTCGACGTCATGTTGCCCACGGTGTCGGGCGTCGACGTGTGCCGACGGATCCGGTCGTCGTCGTCGGTGCCCATCATCATGGTGACGGCGCGCTCGTCGGAGATCGACACGGTGGTGGGTCTGGAGGTCGGGGCCGACGACTACGTGGCCAAGCCCTACCGCCTGCGCGAGCTCGTCGCCCGGATCCGCGCCGTCCTGCGTCGCCGGGGCGGCGACGACCGCGGCGGAGGCGTGCCCGGCGACGACGCTGGCGAGGTGGTGCGGGTCGGTGATCTCGTCGTCGACACGGCCCGCCACGAGGTGACCCTGGCGGGTCGACCCCTCGCTCTTCCCCTCAAGGAGTTCGAGCTGTTGACCCTGCTGGCCGCCAACGTGGGGCGGGTGCTCACCCGCGAGGTGCTGATCGACCGGGTGTGGGGTGCCGACTACGTCGGTGACACCAAGACCCTCGACGTCCACATCAAGAGGCTCCGGGCCAAGATCGAAGCCGACCCCCGCCACCCCGAACGCATCGTCACCATCCGGGGTCTCGGCTACAAGCTGGTCGAGCCCTGAGGTCGTCGTGCGGGGTGGGGGCGTCGGCCGGAGGTCAGCGCCACCGCCGCGCTTCTAGAGTGGGATCCGTGACCGGAGACAGCGGCTGGCGTCCCCTCCGAAAGCCCGTGAGGCAGGTGGGGGCCGAGGGCTTCGTCGTCACCCCCTTCATGCGCTTCGCCCGGGTGCATGCCGCCTCCACCGCCTCCGACGCCGCCATCGCCGTCGCCCTGGCCGGGTCGATCTTCTTTTCCATCAGCCCCGACGAGTCCCGGGCCCGGGTCGCCCTCTACCTGGTGTTGACGATGGCCCCCTTCGCCGTCGTCACCCCCCTCATCGGACCCGCCATCGACCGCGTCCGGGGCGGGCGGCGCCTGATGATCGTCCTCACCACGCTCGGGCGCGCCACCCTCGCCTTCCTGTTGGCCCGCCACATCCACTCCTTTTGGCTGTTCCCGGAGGCCTTCGGCTTCCTGGTGCTCCAGAAGGGCTACGCCGTGGCCAAGAGCGCGGTCGTCCCCTCCCTGGTTCCCGACGACGAGGCCCTGGTGGGGGCCAACTCGAAGCTGGCCCTGATCTCGGCGGTCATGTCGATGGTTGGGGCCGCTGTCGGGGGCCTGTTCAGCCTCGTCGGTGGTCCGGCGGGGGCGGCCGTGGCCGCCCTGTTGGGCTTCGGCCTGGCCACCGGTCTGGCCCCTGCGTCTGCCCCGCCTGGTGGTGGCCACCGGTCCACCCGCCGAGCTGGAGAAGGCCGAGCTGCGCGACCCCACCATCGTGCTCGGCGCTCTGGCCATGGCCGTGCTGCGGGGGATCGTCGGCTTCGTGACCTTCCTCGTCGCCTTCGAGTTCCGGGGAGGCAAGGAGGGGCTCGACATCAGCGCTCCCGGCGCCGCTCTGGGCGGGGCGACAGCGACCGTGCGGGGGATCGACATCGTGGGCGATCCCGCCGCCCCCGCCTGGCACTTCGGGGTGGTGGTGGCCGCCGCCGGGCTGGGGGCGGTGACCGGGGCCCGACTCGCCCCGGCCCTGCGCAGTCGCCTGCGGGAGGAGTCGATGCTGCTCGGTGTCCTGGGCGCTCTCGTCGGGTTGGCCGTCTTCTCGGCCGCCCTGGGTGGCCTGCTGGGGGCGGTGGCGCTGGCCCTGGGGGTGGCGACGGCGGCGGGCGCCGGGAAGCTGGCCTTCGAGTCCCTGGTGCAGCGTGACGCCCCCGACGCCAACCACGGCCGGTCCTTCGCCCGCTTCGAGGCCCGCTTCCAGATCGCCTGGGTGATCGGCGCCTTCGTTCCCGCCGTGTTGCACCTCGGCGCCGGGGTGGGGGCCTGGATGGTGGCCATCGCGTCCCTGGTCGCCGTGACCCTCAGCCTCCTGGGTCGTCAGGCCGACCGCCGCCTCCACGCCTCCTCGGTCAACCGGTGGCTCACCGGCGAAGCGACGGTCTCGGGGGCGGTGCTGGCCCGCCTGCGGCGACGCTGGGGCGCCCCGGGTCCCGGCCCCGCGGGCGCCGGGATGCCGGCCGGACAAGCGGTGGAGCCGGCGGCGCCGGGGATCTCCTCCCTTCCCCCGCCGACGAGAGCCGGAGTCGGTCCGGCCCCGACGCTGCCGCTGGGAACCGACGGGTGGGATCCCCCCACGGTGCCGGTGGGGGCCGAGGGCGGGGAAGCTCCCACGGTGCCGGTGGGGGCAGGCGCGTGGGATCACCCCGCGGTGCCGGGCGAGGCCGACGGGGACCGCGGGGGCGACGCCCCGGGGGGTGGCGACGAGCAGGGGCCGGGCCCGTCGGGCACCGCTTCGCCGGTCGCACCCACCATCTGGGCCGGAGAGGGCGTCGAGATCGACGACGAACCGGGCTGAGTCCGGCGGTGGACCGGCACCGCCGCCGGTGCCGGCTCGAGCTTGCCCTCGGGTGAGGCCTCTCAGTCCTCGGGCAGGTCGATCCGGGCCAGCCACAGGCCGGGGGCGTCGACCTCGGCCGGGGTGGGCAGGGTGCGGGGCTCGCGGAAGAGGCGGTCGAGGGCCTCCTCGCCGGCCCGTTCGACGACACCGTCGACGAAGGCGGTCCCGCGGTCGTACTGGGCCTGGTCGAGCTCGAGTCCGAGGAGTCGTTCGACGAAGCGATCGGCCCGGTCGGCCTCGACCCGGCGGCGACGGAGGGCTTCGGTGAGGCGCTCGTAGGAGGCGATGAGACCGGCGCCGACGCGGTCCATGACGTGGTCGACGTAGCCGGTGACCACGGCCACGAGAGCGGTGAGCTCGGGTTGGAGGGCCTCCTGGGCCGGTGAGCGCACCGCCCCCAGCAGGGTCTCGGGGTCGCCGAGGCGGGCCTGGAGTTGCTCGAGGGCCTCGGGGCCGGCGGCGAGGTCGATCTCGCCCAGACGTTCCTGGAGGGCCTCGGGGTCGCGCTCGAACGAGGTGGCGTGGCGTTCGAGCAGGTCGGTGAGGCGGGCGCGGATGTGGGGGACCCGCAACACGGTGGCCGTGGTCACCTCGTGGAGGCAGACCCACAGGCGCAGCTCGTCGCGGTCGAGACTCCACGCCCGGCCGAACTCGTCGACGTTGGTCACCACGATCAGGGAGGGCGACGAGAGGGGGCGGGGGACGGGCAGTTCGTGGGCGTCGAGGGCCCGGCGGGCCAGATGCCCGACCAGCGAACCGGTCGTCATGGCGGCGAGGACCGGGCCGAGCATGCGGCTCATCTGGGCGACCAGGGCGGCGAGAGGCTCGTCGTCGTCGCCGTCTGGCGCCGGGGCGACCGCGCCGAGGGCCCCGCCGAGGGCGTCGAAGAGTGCCCGGTAGTCGTCGAGGGTGCGGTCGGCCCACTGGGTGCGGTTGACGACCTCGACCCGGAAGGGCCCCTCGCGGGCGGGCGAGAGGCCGGTGGCCGCCGCCACCCTCAACTCGGCCACGCGCGCCAGTTCCTCGACGGCCAGACGGTCGGCGGGGTCGACGTTGGCCTCGGACCGACCCTCGGTGGCCAGGGACCGCGCCATCTGGCGGGCGGGATCACCGGCGCCCACCCCCCGGGTGAGCAGGCGCATCATCTCGTCGAGGAAGGGGATCCCCCCGAAGGGATCACCCCCGGGTGGACCACTGTCGCTCATGGGGGCATCGTAGGTCCGTGGACGAGGCATCCCACGGCGAGGAGCGAGAGGCCGGCGACGGTCCCGGTCGGCCCCTGCGCCTGGTCGTGACCGGTGCCGGCGGCACCATCGGGCGCCGCTTCGTCGAGCGGGTGGCGGCCACGGAGCGCGACTGGCACGTCGTGGCCGTCGACAAGGCCTCCCTGCGGGGTCTGCCCCCCGGGGTCGAGACCCACCGCCTCGACCTGTCCAGCGCCGACCTGCGCCCCCTCTTCGCCGGCACCGACGTCGTCGTCCATCTCGCCACCCCGACCCATGCCGGGTCGGCGTCGCCGGAGTTGGCGGCGCTCGAGACGGCGATCGCCCGGCGGGTGCTCGACGAGGCGGTCGACACCGGGGTCGGCCAGGTGGTCGTGATGTCCACGGCGATGGTCTACGGGGCCTGGCCCACCAACCCGGTGCCCTTGACCGAGGCGGCGCCGGTGCGACCCAACGCCGACCTGGCCTGGGCGGTGCAACGCGCCCGTCTCGAGGAGCTGGCCCGGGGCATCGTGTCGGGAACCTCCACGCGTCTGTGCATCCTGCGCCCGACGGCCATCGTCGCCGACGGCCAGCTCGGGCAGCTGGCCCGCTCCCTGCACGCCGCCCGCGTGGGGGTGGCCGCCGACGCCGACCCGCCCGTGCAGTACGTGCACGTCGACGACGTGGCCGGGGCCATCGTCACCGTAGTGCGGGCGGGCGCCGACGGGATCGTCAACGTCGCCCCCGACGGTTGGATCCCCCCCGACGAGCTCGCCGACCTGGAGGGTCCCCGGCCCCGGGTGCGTGTCCCGACCTGGTTGGCGCGTCTGGTGGCGGCGGTCCGCTGGCGCAGCGGTCTCGCTCCCACCCCGCCCGGGCTCGTCGCCTACACCGCCAACCCCTGGGTTGTCGCCAACGACCGTCTGCGGTCCCTGGGCTGGGAGCCCGGCCACACCAACGAGGAGGCCTGGGTCGTGTCCCACGCTCCCGGCCCCCTCGACCGTCTCCCGGCCCACCGGCGTCAGACGATCGCCTTGGCCCTCGCCGCCGTGGGTGTGGTGGCCGTGATCGGCGTGATCGTGGGGGTGGTACTCAGGTTCCGCCGAGGGTCACGTGGCAGGCGACGGGCTCGCCACCACGGATGACGTCGACGGCCACGGCTTCGCCGGGCTCGTGGCGACGCACGGCGGCCACCATCTCGGCCATGGTCGACACGGGCTCGCCGTCGACGGCGACGACGACGTCGCCCACGAGCATGCCGCCCGCCTCGGCCGGCCCGCCCGGGTCGACGACGGTGACGAGAGCGCCGGCGCTGGCGTTGGCGACGATCTCGTCGGCGTCGAGGTCGCGGGCGCTGACGCCGAGGCGGGCGTGTCGGGCCCGGCCCTCGTCGATGATCTCGGTGGCGGCGTCGCGGGCCACGTCGATGGGGACGTAGGCCCCCGGTCCGTCGGGGTTGGCGGCGACGGTGAGGCCGACCACGGCGCCGGTGTCGTCGACGACGGCGCTGCCGGCGGGCAGATCACGGGCGGGATGGTGAAGGGTGACGACGCCGACGAGCCACTCACCGTCGACGGTCAGCGAGGCCGCCACCGGCTCGTCGACCCGGACGGTCACCGGGTCGTGGCCGGGGGTGACGACGACCAGGGTCTCACCGGAGCGGACGCTGGGGTTCGAGGCGACGACGCTGGGTTCGAGCAGGCCGTCGACGGCCAGCACGCCCACGTCGGTGACGGGATCGGCGCCCACCAGCCGGGCGGGGCGTAGCCCGGCGGCTCCCTCGACGTAGAGGTCGGCGTCGGCGCCGACGGCGAGGGCGCTGGTGAGCAGGTAGCCGTCGTCGCGGTAGGCGACGGCGGCCGCCACCGGATCGTCGGGCCCGGTCACGATGGTGTGCGAGGTGCTGCGGGCCAGGTGGGAGACCTCGACGGCCCAATCCTCGGCCGACACGACCCGGGGGGCGATGGAGGCCGTGGGGACGAGGGCGACCCGTTCGGTGGCGACGCGCACGCCGCCGCCGAAGTCGCCGAGGGTGAGCCACAGCACGCCGACCAACAGGGCGCCCCCGACGGCGGCCGCGGCCGTGGCACCGCGGGAGGTGCCCGACGTGGCGGGGTGCTCCCAGGCCAGCTCGGAGGGATGGCGCCAGAGACGATCGTCGGGAGGGAGAGGTCCATGAGCCATCGGGAACTCGTCCTCTCCGTACCCCACGCCGGCCGATGGTACTCACCGGCGCTCGCCTGCTGGGCGCGGCCACCACCCGGGTGTCGGTGCCGTCCCGGCGACGCGGGGTCCGCAGGCGCCTACCATGGGTGCGTGCTGGAGCGACCCGAGGGCGACACCTGGTTGGGGTTGAGTGGCGATCCCCTGCCCCTCGACGAGATCTCCCGGTGGGCGGTCTCGCCCCGGTGTGGCGCCGTGGTGGTCTTCGACGGGACCGCCCGCGACCACGCCCCGGGGCGCGAGGGAGTCGACCTCCTCGAGTACGAGGCGTACGAGGAGCACGTGGTGCCCCGCCTCGCCGCCATCGCCGACGAGATCCGTGTCCGCTGGCCCGAGGTCGGTCGGATCGCCCTCGTCCACCGGGTGGGTCCGGTGGCCGTCGGCGAGTCCGCCGTGGTGGTGGCGGTGTCCGCCCCCCACCGCGGCGAGGCCTTCGACGCCTGTCGTTTCGGGATCGACACCCTCAAGGCGACAGTCCCGATCTGGAAGCGCGAGCGCTGGCGCGACGGCGAGAGCTGGGGCCTCGAGGCCCAGCACCTCGTCGACGTCGGTGAGCTCGACCCGGGGGCCGGGTGATGTCCGACGCCGTGGTCTTCCTCGCCGGGGCGGCCGCCTTCGCTGTGGTCGGATCGCTGGTGGTGTGGCTGGTGGCCCGCCTCCGCCGGCCCCGCCAACCCGACTTCCTCGACCAGCTGAGCGCCCTGGCCCCGCCGCCCCGGAGGCGCCGTGTGGCCGAGGTCGACGCCGTCGTGCCTCTGGGGAACATGGGCCCCGGGGGCGCCCGCCCGCCGGCCTCCCGCCGGGTCCCGACCGGACCCCGCTCCCCCGGGGCCACGTCACCCGACGACGAGGAGCGCTGACCCCTGGCACGCGACCTCGCCATCGACCTGGGCACGGCCAACACCCTCGTCTACGCGCGCGGGGAGGGCATCGTCCTCAACGAGCCGACCGTCATCGCCCTGAACAGCCGTAGCGGCGACGTGCTGGCCATGGGCCACGAGGCGTGGGAGATGATCGGCCGCACACCCAGCTACATCGTGGCGGTGCGGCCCCTGCGCAAGGGCGCCATCACCGACTTCGACACCACCCAGCGGATGATCCGCCTCCTGTTGCAGAGGGTGGGGGTGAGCCGCTTCAACCGGCCCCGGGCCGTGATCTGCGTGCCGTCGGCGATCACGGCGGTCGAACGGCGGGCGGTGACCGAGGCCGCCCGCCGGGCCGGCGCCGCCGACGTGCAGCTCATCGAGCAGCCCCTGGCGGCGGCCATCGGCGCCGATCTGCCCATCAACGAACCGATCGGCAACATGGTGGTCGACATCGGGGGTGGGACCACCGAGTCGGCGATCCTGTCGCTGGGCGGTGTCGTGGCCCTCGAGCCGGTGCGGGTGGGGTCCTTCGACATCGACAGCGCCATCCAGGCCTGGGTGCGGCGGGAGTACGGCATCGCCATCGGCGAGCGCACGGCCGAGGAGATCAAGATCGTGCTGGGCTCGGCCGCTCCCACCCCCGACGAGGTGGTGGCCGAGGTCCGGGGCCGCGAGCTGATGAGCGGCCTGCCCAAGACCGTCGTGCTCACCCCCGAGGAGATTCGCGAGGCCATCGCCGAACCGGTCGGGGCCATGGTCGACTCGGTCGTGACGTGTCTGGCCCAGGCCCCGCCCGAGTTGTCCCAGGACCTCATCGTGCAGGGGATCCACCTGGTGGGCGGGGGCGGGCTGCTCAAGGGGATGGACATCCGCCTGGCCCAGGAGACCATGGTGCCGGTCGTCCGGGTCGACGCCCCCCTGGAGGCGGTGGTGCT
Organism: Actinomyces sp.; assembly: GCA_003697065.1. Lineage (GTDB taxonomy): Bacteria > Actinomycetota > Acidimicrobiia > Acidimicrobiales > Aldehydirespiratoraceae > J010. Next base: position 13,736 of record RFFY01000235.1, read on the forward strand.
TGGTGCCGGGCGCTGCATCGAGAGCTACGACTCGTTGCAGGCCATGTTCATCGACAAGAGGCGGCGCTAGGCGGCGCCGGACGGGTCGCCCGGGCCGGCGGCGGATCGGGCGGGGTCGGTGGGCGCGGGGCCGCACAGCTCCTCGACCGCCTCGCGGACCTGGCGGTCCCGGTCGTGGCGCGCCCTCTCCCAGGCCTCGTCGACGCGGGGGTCGTCGAAGGCGGCGAGG
>RFFY01000236.1 GCA_003697065.1 Actinomyces sp.
GAACCTGTGGGGTGTGGTGCACGGCCTGCGGGCCTTCCTGCCCGCCATGATCGCCCGGGGCGAGGGCCATGTCGTCAACACCGCCTCGATCGCCGGTCATGTGTGCTCGCCGGGGATGGGGCCCTACAACGCCTCGAAGTTCGCCGTCGTCGCCATCTCCGAGACCCTGCACCAGGAGATGCTGCGTGACGGGACGGGCGTCGGGGTGACCTGCCTGTGCCCCGGCTTCGTGGCCACCGACATCCTCGATTCCGAGCGCAATCGACCCGAACCCCTGCTCGACGCCACGCCCCCGGGTTCCGGACTCGACGAGCAGACGCGGGCGGCGGTGGCCGACGCCTACGCCGCCCAGCTCGATCCGGCGGTGGTGGCCGAACTCGTGCTCGACGCTGTGCGGGCCGGGGCGTTCTGGGTGTTCACCGACGACGTCTTCGACGACCTGGTGGCCGCCCGCCACGCCGAGATCCGCGAGCGACGCACGCCGCCTCTGCATCCCCACATCGCCGAACGCCTCCTGGCCCCGTGAGTGAGCGGGGCGAGCCCGGGTTCGCCGCCCCCGGGGCGGGCGGCCTCACGGTCGTCACCGGCGCCACCGGCTTCGTCGGTTCCCACGCCGTGGCCGAACTGACCCGGCGGGGACGGCGGGTGCGGGCCTTCGTGCGCGACACCGATCGCCTGGCGCGGGTTCTCGGTGCCCACGGCCTCGATCCCGCCGGTCTCGACTCGGTGGCGGTGGGTGACGTGCGCGACCCCCGCGCCGTGGCCGACGCCGTGGCCGATGCCGACGCTGTGGTGCACGCGGCGGCGGTGGTGGCGACCGACCGGACCCGCGAGGAGGCCGTCGTCGCCACCAACCTGGCCGGCACGCGCCATGTGCTCGCCGCCGCCCTCGACGCCGGGACCCGGGTCGTGGTGCACGTGTCGAGTGCGGCCGCCCTGTTCCCCTTCCGCAGCGAGATCGTGACACCCGACCATCCCGTCGGGACGGCCCGCAACGCCTACGCCCGTTCCAAGGCGGCGTGTGAGGCCCATGTGCGGCGCCTTCAGGCGGATGGGGCACCGGTGGTCTCGGTGTATCCGAGTGGTGTGCTCGGTCCCGACGATCCCGGTCCCGGCGAGCTGACCCGGGCCGCCGCCTTCTGGCTCACGGGGTTCTTCCCCCGCAGCGCGGCCGCCACCGCCGCCTACGTCGACGTGCGCGACCTGGCAGCGGTGCTGGCCGGCGCCGTGGAGCGGTGCTCGGGCCCCGCCCGCTACCTGGCCTGGGGGACTCATGTGACCTTCCGCGACCAGCTCGAGATCATGCGACGGGTGACAGGCCGCCGCCTGCGCAGCGGACCGGCGCCCCGGCCGTTGATGTGGGCCTGGGGTCGCCTGGGCGACCTCGCTCGACGCCTCGGCGTCGACCTCGTTCTGACCGCCGAGGGCTACGCCTACCTCTTCCACTTCCGGCCCGCCGACCAGTCGGCCACGAGCCGCGATCTCGGTGTCGACTTCCGGCCCCTGGCGGACACCTTCGCCGACACCTTCCGCTGGTTGCACCGGGTCGGCCTCGTCGACGCCGGCGCCATCGGCCGGCTCGCCGACACCCCGGCATCCTGACGGCAGGCGCC
>RFFY01000237.1 GCA_003697065.1 Actinomyces sp.
GCTGGCCGTCTCCCACGAACCCTTCCTGGTGTTCGCCTCCAACGCCTTCGCCATCGTCGGTCTGCGAGCCATGTACTTCCTCCTCGCCGCCGCCCGCCAACGCCTCCATCACCTCTCCCACGGCTTGGGTCTGGTGCTCGTGTTCGTCGGCACGAAGATGGCGGTGAGCCACTGGTGGCACCTCGACACCTGGATCTCCCTGCTGATCATCGCGGCTCTCCTGGGTGCCGCCGTGGCCTGGAGCGAGCGCCGCCACCGGCTCGAGCGGGCGCCGGCTGGCGCCGGTCCGGGCCGCGGGGGGCCGACACCATGAGTGCCCCCGAACCCGGAGCCGACTCGTCCGCCGAACCCCGGCCCCTCCTGGTGGTGCACGGTGTCGCGACACGCGACCGGGACGCCTTCGTGGCCGAGGTCGAGCAGCTGGGTGACGCCCTGGGTCCCGGCGTGCGTCCGATCCCGTGCTACTGGGGCGACCTCACCCCCGACCCCGCCGAGTTCGACCGCATCCTGCCCTACCTGGGCTGGACCGACGCGGGCGGGGACGTGGAGGCCGACGATCCCTCCGCCGGCGAGGCCCTGCGCGCCGCCCTCGCCCGCCGTGATCCCGCTCCCCTGCTCGCTGTGATCGGCGACGAGTGGCGCCGGCGTACCGAATCCTCCCGCCACCGCCTCCTCGCCGGGCTCTACCGCCTGGTGCGCACCCAGTATCTACGGGCCTCGGTCGAGTTCACCGGCGATCTGCTGCGCTACCAGCGTGACCCCGGTGCCGTCCACGAGCGCCTGTGGGAGGTGCTCATCGAGGAAGCTCCCGGTCACGGCCTGGCCGGACGTCCGGTGGACGTTCTCACCCACAGCCTCGGGGGCAGCATCGCCGTCGACGCCGCCTTGTCGGGTCACCCACGCCTGCACATCCGCCACCTGATCACCTGCGCCACCCAGGTGCCCTTCTTCGCCCTTCTCGACGCCGCCCCCGGCCGCATCGCCGAACCCCTCGCTCTCCCGCCCACCGTCGGTGCCTGGACCAACCTCTTCGTCGCCCTCGACCCCTGGGCCTACCTCGCCGGCCCCGTCTTCCGTCTCCACGACGGCTCTGCTCCCGTCGATCTGGAGGTCCACGGTGACGCGGGCGACAATAGGGTCCTGACCCACTCCGCCCACCACTACTGGAGCCATCCGACCAGCCTCGCCGCCATGCGCCGGGCTCTCGGCATCGTCGATCCCGGCCCCGAGTCCTCGACACCGTGACGAACCACACGCCGTCCCCGAGCACGGGCACACCGGGCCCGCCCGGTGATGATGGGGGGCCCACGGCCGCACATCTGGCCCCCACCAGCTTCCTCGACGCCGACCATCCCCTGGTCGCGGCCTGGGTCGACGAGGTGTGCGCCGGGCTGGACGACCCCCGACGCCGCGCCGTCGCCTTGTTCACCGACGTCCGTGACCGCATCCGCTACGACCCCTGGCGGGTCACCGACGATCCGGCCGACTACCGGGCCTCGGCCGTCCTCGCCGCCGGAGCCGCCTGGTGCGTCCCGAAGGCGGTCCTGCTCGCCGCCGGTCTGCGAGCGGTGGGCATCCCGGCCCGGCTGGGCTTCGCCGACGTCCGCAACCATCTCACCAGCGCCAAGCTCCGGGAGCGGATGGCCAGCGACGTGTTCGTGCGTCACGGCTTCACCGAGTTGTGGCTCGACGAGCACTGGGTCCGGGTCACCCCGACCTTCAACCGCGAGCTGTGCGAGCGCTTCGGCCTCGAGCCCCTCGAGTTCGACGGCGTCCACGACGCCCTGTTCCACCCCTACGACCGGGACGGTCGACGCCACATGGAGTACCTGCGCTATCACCCCTCGGCGGACGACCTGCCCCTGGAGGAGGTCCTCGCCGATCTGCGCCGCCACTACGGCGACCGCGCTTTCGGCGGTGGGGAGGATCCGGTCTTCGCTCCCTGACCGACGGCCGCGACACGGCGGACGGGACGCCCCGGCGGCGGCGAGGTGGGCGTCAGCCCTCGAGACGGAGGGTGCGTCCGACGGCGCCGTCGATGGCGGTGAGCAGGTCGCGCCACACCGGGTGGGCCACGGACCCGGCGGCCAGGTCGAGATCCTTGTGGGCGATGGCGGCGGTCGTCGCCAGGAGACGGGCGAGGTCACCGGCAACTGCCTCAGCCGGGAGCGCGAGCAGGCCCGCGTACTGCTCGGTCAGGCGCCCCAGCTGACCCGTGTGACGCCAGGCCTCGAGGAGCAGGGCGGGATCGCCCCCGGCGTCGGCCACCAGGTCCCAAGCCGCGGCGGCAGCCGCCTGCTGGGCGTAGGTCATGACGTTCACCGCCAGCTTGAGCACGGCCCCCGCCCCCACCGGGCCGGCGTCGAGCACCAGGCCGGCGTAGGCGTCGAGCAGCCCGCGGGTCGCGGGATCGAGATCGGCGAGACCGCCGACGAGGAGCACCAGATCGCCGGCCCGCGCCGCGGCCGCTCCGCCGGCCACGGCGGCGTCGTGCACGGCGATGCGAGCGGGTCGGAAGGCAGCGTGCCAGCGCCGGATGTCGTCCGCCGCCACCGTGGAGTGCACGAGAACAACCAGGTCCCCGGCGTCGGTCGGCCGGTCGGCGGCCCCCGTCACCAGACCGTCCGGTCCCCCCAGCAC
>RFFY01000238.1 GCA_003697065.1 Actinomyces sp.
GCCCCTCACCGTGGTGGTGGGCGGCGACTCGGTCTACGTCCGCCCCGAGGACCTCGAGGAGTACCGGCGCCGCCGCCCCGATGTCACCGTCGAGACGGTGCCGGGCGCCGGCCATGCCGTGCAGAGCGATCAGCCTGCCGCCCTCGTCGCCATCTGCGAAAGGGAGCTCTCGGCCTGAGCCCGCCGGAGCCGGGCCCTCGACGGGCTCACAGCTGCTCGGTGGAGGTGGGCAGCCCGAAGGCGAAGCGGCCCACCGGCTCCAGGGTCCGGACGGCGATCATGCCGTGCTGGGTGGCGACGTGGGCGTCGCGGAAGACACGCTGGAGGGGGTTGGTCTCGTGGATGGAGGAGCCTCCTCCCGCGTGGTAGCAGAGATCGACGGCGTGGGTGGCCCGTTCGACCGCCCCCGTGGCCGCCAGGCGCAGCTCGACCCTCAACTCGTCGCCGAGGGGGTCGCCGGCCGTGGCCCGTTCCCACGAGCGTCCGATCACGTCGCCGAGATGGGCGCGGGCCTGGGCATGGGCGGCGACGGCCCGGGCCAGGTCGGCCTGGACGGCGCTGCGCTCGGCCAGGGTCCGCGACGAGCCCATCGGTCGCTTCTCGGCCAGGGCCACCAGTTCGCCGACGGCCCGGCGGGCCAGACCCAGCGAGACGGCGGCGACCCCCGCCGCCAGGGCCCCGAAGAACGAGAAGCGCACCAGGGGCGAATCGACACGGGGGGTGCCGCCCACGAGCTGGGCCCAGCGGCCCTCGGGGACGAAGGCCCCGCTCACCGCGTAGTCGGTCGAGGCCGTGGCCCGCAGACCGGCGACGTGCCAGGTGTCGAGGAGCTCGACGTCGGCGGGATCGAAGAAGCAGAACGGTGTCGTGGCCCCGTCGGCCGCCCGGGTGGGGTTGCCGTCGGCGTCGACGACCCGTACCCCGCCCCCGATCCAGGTGCAGTGGTCGGTCCCGGATCCCCACGACCAGCGGCCCGTGACCCGCAGACCGCCGTCGACGGGAACGGCCCGGGCGGCGGGCATCCCGTAGCCGCCGGTGCAGGAGTCGGCCGGAGCGAAGATGGTGCGGGCCCACTCGGGGGACAACAGGGGGGCGGTGAGGGCGGTCGTGTTGGCGATCATGATCGCCCACCCGGCCGAGGCATCGGCGGCGCTGACCGTCTCGATGATGTCGACGACCTCCTGGACCGAGGCGCCGGGTCCCGCGTAGTCGACCGGGACCCAGAGGCGGAACAGGCCGGCGTCGCGGAGGGCGCTCACCACCTCGGGGTGGAGGCGACGGAGGCGCTCGCCGTCGGCGGCTCGGGCGTCGGCGACCCGGCAGACCTCCGCGAGATCGACGGGGTGGCCGGCGATGCGGGGCCGGGCGGGGGCGCCGAGCGGAGCGGGGATCGGGTTCACGTGTCGATCCCGCTGAAGTCGGGTTCGCGCTTTTCGGCGAAGGCGCGCATGGCCTCGAGGTTGGCGGGGGCGCCGAGCAGGTGGCCGAAGGCCTCACCCTCGCGGGCCAGTGCCGCCTTCATCTCGGCCCGGTAGGGCTCGACCACCAGGCGCTTGGAGGCCACCAGGGAACTGATCGGCTTCGACGCCAGGATGCGGGCGTGGTCGAGGGTGACGCTCATCAGCTCGTCGGGTTCGGTCACGGCGAACACGAGGCCCATGGCGGCGGCCGTCTCGGCGTCGATCCACTCGGAGCTGAGCAGGACCCAGGTGGCGTTCTGGCGGCCCAGGAGGCGGGGGAAGGTGGCGGAGCTGGCGGCCTCGGGCGCCACGGCCAGGCGGGTGAAGGGGCACCGGAGGCGGGCCGTGCGTGCCATGAAGGCGAGGTCGCACAGGCCCAGGATGGTGGCCCCGATGCCCACGCCGAGGCCGTTGACGGCGCAGATGACGGGTTTGGGGAAGTCGATGAGGGTCTCGACCATCCCGGTGAATCCATGGCGGCCGGGCCCGATCTCGCCGGCGGCCAGGCGGGCCATGTCGCCGATGTCGTTGCCGGCGCTGAAGGCGTCGCCGGTGCCGGTGATGACGACGACGGCCACGGTGGGATCGTCGGCGGCGGCGAGGAGGGCGTCGGTGGTGGCGTCGTAGAGGGCGATGTCGAAGGCGTTGCGGGCCTGGGGTCGGTCGAGACGCAGGATCCGGACCCGGTCGGTGTCGGTCACGTGGAGCATCCCGCACCCGTAGTCGCGGGCGACCCGGGGTGTCCAGCCCGAAGGGCTGGACTAGCTTGCTCGCCGTGGAGCACCCCCGACCGGTTCGATGACCTCCGCTTGCGGGGATGCCGTCGTCGTGGTGGCGGCGGCCGCCGCCCTCGTGGTCGCCGTCGCCGGGTCGATCAAGCTCGCTGCCCCCGACGCCGCTGCCGCTCTCCTCGACCGCCTCGGCGTGCCCCGCTCGCGGGTGGCGGCCCGCCTCGTCGGCGGGGGCGAGATCGCCCTCGCCGCCGCCGTGCTCGCCGTCGGAGGTCGGGCCGCTCATCTGGCGCTGGCCGCCGTCTACATGTCGTTCGCGGTGGTCGTCGTGACGGCCGGCGCGGCCGGGATCACGAGTTGTGCCTGTTTCGGCTCGGCGTCGGGGGCGCTGCATCCCCTGCACGCCCTCGTCGACGTACTCGCCGCCGTGGTCGCGACGGGTGCCGCCGTCGACGGGGGCTCCATCGGCGCCGTCGTCGCGGCGTCACCGGCGGCGCCGGCTGTCGTCGTGGTGATACTGGCGACGGCAGGGATGGTCCTGGTGGCCCTGACCGCCCTGCCCGACGTCCTCGTGGCCGGCCGGGAGGAGGGGCGGTGAGAGGGACGCGTCTCGTCGAGCGGATGCGGCGCCTGGTCGCCCCCGACCCCACACGACGCGACCTTCTCGAGCGTCTGGCCCTGGGGGCGACGGCCCTCAGTGTCGCGCCCGTCACCTACGCCCTGCGTCCGGTGACGGCGACGGCCGCCATCGTCGGTCCCGACCAGTGCCCGCGGGGGTCGAACTGCACCGACGGCTACACCGACTTCTGCTGCGCCCTGTCGTCGTGGGGGCGCAACCTGTGTCCCCCCGGCACCGTCGTCGCCGGCTGGTGGAAGGCGGACGGGTCGGGCTTCTGCGACATCGACGGCCCCCGCCCCCGCTACTACCTCGACTGCAACCACGTGTGTGACCCGGGCTGCGACTGCGGGCCCGGCGGCATCTGCGACGAGGGATGCACGGCCGCCGACTGCGCCTGCCTGAACGACGACTGCAACAACCGCCAGATCGACTGTGTCCGCTTCCGCTACGGACAGTGCAACCAGGACATTCCCTGTGTGGGGCCCATCCGCTGCCGGATCGTGACCTGCGTCCCGCCCTGGGTGTGGGACCCGAGCTGCACGACGGCGGTCGCCACCGACAACGGGACCCGCTTCCACGACCGGGCCTGCCTCCACGAGGGTTTCACCGACGTCGCCCCCGACGCCTGGTACACCGGGGCGGTGCTCTGGATGGCCGAGCGGGGTATCACCACCGGCTTCGACGACGACCTGTTCGGCCCGACCGAGCCCGCCACCCGGGCCCAGCTCGTGACCTTCCTGTGGCGCTACGCCGGTCGTCCCGAGCCGGCGGAGCCGGCACCCTTCGACGACGTCGACCCCGGCCGCTACCACGCCCGGGCCGTGGCCTGGGCGGCCGAGAGCGGCCTCACCACCGGCGTGGGCGACGGCCTGTTCGCCCCCGATCGCAGCGCCGGCCGGGCCGAGGTGGTCGCCATGCTGCACCGCTGGGTGGGCTCCCCGCCGGCGCCGCCCGGATCGGCCGTCTTCGACGACGTCGAGGTGGGCAGCTGGTACGACACGGCCGTGGGCTGGGCGGCCGAGGTCGGCCTCACCACCGGCGTGGCCCCGCGCGTCTTCGGACCGACCCTGGTCGTGACCCGGGCCGAGGTCGCGGTCTTCCTCCACCGCTTCGACACCGCCGGACTCTCCCCCGCGGGGGCTGCGCCGTGACCGTCGTCGTGATCGTCCTCACCCTCGTCGTGATGGGCTTGACGGCGATCGTCTTCGGTCTCCTGCGCGCCCACGCCCGGGTGTTGCGGGCCCTGGCCGCCGCCGGCATCGACGTCGACGCCGCCGACCCCGCCTTCCGTCTCCGTTCCCCGGGGACGGCAGCGGATGCCGCGGACGCATCGGCGGTACCGGACGCGCCGGGTCCGGGGGTCGGGCCGGTCGATCTCGTCGGCACCACCCTCGACGGGTCACCGGTGCAGGTGGCGGTGTCGGCACCGGGCACGACCCTGTTGGCCTTCCTGTCGTCGGGGTGCACGACCTGCCGCTCCTTTTGGGAACGCTTCGCCCGGCCGGGCCCGGTCGTCCCCGGCGGAGGGCGCCTGGTGATCGTGACCGCCGACCTCGACGAGGAGTCGCCGGCGCGCCTGGCCGAGCTGGCCCCGTCCGGGCACCGCCTGGTCTGCTCGAGTGCGGCCTGGCGCGCCTACGAGGTCCCGGGTTCGCCCTGGTTCGTGCTCGTCGACGGCGAGGCCGGCCGGATCGTCGGATCGGGCACGGCCACCTCCTGGCGCCAGGTGCGGGGGCTGCTCGCCGACGCCGTCGCCGACGCCGCCACCCGTGCCGCCGGGACCGGACGGTCGCGGGCCGACGAGGCCCTGCGGCGGGCCGGTATCGGGCCCGGTCACCCCTCCCTGTACCCGACCGGCCCCCGCACCGGGGGCACACCGCCGGGGTCGGATCGGCCCCTCACCGGCACCGACGAGGCCGACCGTCGGTCGGGGGGTGACTCGCCGTGAGCGCCGTTCCCGCCCCGTCGGCGTGGGTGGCGGCGGTCGCCGCGACCGCCGTGTTGGCCGCCGTGCGCTCGACCTGGTCCCCCTGAGGCGAGTCGGTGCTGGCGAGCATCAGCCCGCTCGGGGAGCGGGCCCGACGACAACGCTGGACGGTGACGGTCTCGTGGCTGGTGGCCGGAGGGATCGCCGGTGGGGCGGCGACGGGCGCCGTGTTGGGGCTGGCCGGTCTCGCCGCGTCGGCGATACCCGGCGCCGGTGAGGCGGGGGCGCGGGCCATCGGGTGGGCGCTGCTCGCCCTCGGCGCCGCGGGGGTCGAGCTCGTCGCCGCCCCGACCTGGGGGCGACGCCAGGTCGACGAGGCCTGGCTCGACCGCTACCGGGGCTGGGTCTACGGGTGCGGCTACGGGCTCCAGCTCGGTGCCGGCTTCGCCACCGTGGTCACCAGTGCCCTGGTTTTGGCGGCCGCCGCCGGGCTGGTGGCGATCGGCGACCCGACCGTCGGGGCGCTCGTCGGCGGCCTCTTCGGCGGCGTCCGAGGCCTGAGCGCTCTGAGTGTGGCCCGGGTCCGGCGACCCGCCGAGTTGGTCCGCGTCGCCCGACGCCTCGAGGCGATGGCCGATCCCGTGCGGCGGGTCTGCGCCCTCGTCGCCGGCGTGATCGCGCTCGCCGTCATCGGGACGGTGGCGGTGTGAGCCGACTCGTCGCCCACGGGGTGAGCGTCGACGTGCCGCGGGGCTGGGACGCCGAGATCCGCACCCTCGAGGGCGCCGACCGTCACGACACCGCCGTGGCGCCCCCGTCCGCGCCCCGGGTGGTCCTGCATGCCGCCACCGTTGCCCTGCCGCCCGTGCGCGCCGACTACGGCGGCGACATGGTCCACCTGCTCGGGGGCGGCGGGATCCTCGTCGTCCTCCTCGAGTTCGAACGCGCCTCGGCCGCCACCGCCTTGTTCGCCGCTCCGGGCCCACCCCGATCCCTCAGGGCCGCCGACTTCTCGCCCCGCCAGCTCCAGCACCGCATCGGCGACCAGACCGGCGTCCAACGCTTCTTCCACGCCGCCGGGCGCGCCTTCTGCCTCTATGTCGTGTTGGGCTCCCACCGGCGGCGGTCCTTCGCCGTTCCCGAGGTCAACCGTCTCCTGGCCACCCTCGTCATCGGGCCCTGAGCCGGCGTCGGCGTGGTGCCGGCACCCGTCAGGCGAGGCCGAGCCGGGTGTACTGCTCGGGGGGAGCCTCGAGTTCGTCGAGGGCCGTTCTCAAGAGCTCGGCCATCTCCTCCTCGACCGCCTCGCCGGCCCGGTTCTCGGCCTCGTCGGGATCGAGCTCGAGGTCGTAGAGGTGGTGATCGTCGACGTGGCGACGTCCCGCCCCCCAGAAGGGCAGGGGGTCGCCGGGCGCGAAGGGCTGGCGCAGGCACGGCACCTCGGTACCGGGCATGGTGGCCAGGGTGGCGCGACGATCGGGCGGGGGCAGGCCCCGGAAGCCGGGCAGGTGGGTGGGCATGGTCGACCAGCGGTTGGACCACATGGCGAGGGGGAAGTTGTCCTCCACGGCGCCCCGGGCGTACTTGCGGCGCCCGTCGGTGACCTGGACCCAGTTGCCCCACACCCCGCCGATCGCCCACTCGCGGACGCGGTCCGCCTCCCCGGTGAGGAGCGGAACCAGGGAGCGGCCGTGGGTCGGGTGCCCGACCTCGGCGTCGAACACGTCGACGATGGTGGCGAAGAGGTCGACGTTGGTGGTCAGGGCATCGCAGGTTCCGCCGCCGTCGACGCCGGGCCAGGACACGAGCAGGGGAGTGTGCCCCAGGGGTTCGAACTGGGGGACGGCGGGCTTGCCCCAGATGTCGTGGCCGCCGCGGGTGTCGCCCAGGTAGTGCCCGTGGTCGGTGCAGACCACCAGGGCGGTGTCGTCCCACAGGCCGCGCCGGTCGAAGGCGTCGAGGATCCGGCCGAACCAGTGGTCGATCATCGAGAGCTTGGCTCCGTAGTTGGCCCGGATGTGGCGGGCCTCGTCGGGCTCGAGCAGGCCGCGCGACACCCCGCCTTCGGTGTAGGGCGGCCAGATGATCCACTCGCCGTCCCAGGGCCCGTCCTGGTAGCGGCCGGCCCACGGGGGCGGGGTGTCGAAGGGCTCGTGGGGATCGAACTCGTCGACGAAGCAGAACCAGCGCCGATGGTGGGGGGTGGCCTCCTCGAGGAAGCGGGCGGCGGCCCGCATGGTCCGCGGGCCCGGATAGTCCTCCTCGGCCCGGAAGAAGGTCCGCGACCGGTCGTACCCCCGCTCGAAGGCGTGCTCGGCCCGGCCCAGGCGCGACCAGAACCAGCCGGCGGGTCGGGCCGGCATGGCCGGGGCGCCGATCCACGAGGGGTCGTGGTGGGTGCGCCACAGGTCGCCCTCGTGGCCCCGCACGTACTCCCACCCCGAGAAGTCGACGTGGTAGTTCTCCCCGCCCGTCTCGAACAGGTGGGGGTGGTCGGTGGCCAGGTAGGCGGTCACGCCCGCCTCGGTGAGGACCCGGGTGACGGGCTCCTCCCAGACCTCGATCGACCCCCACGGGCGCCACAGGAAGTCGAGGGCGCCGCACAAGATGTCGTGGCGGGCCGGCATGCACGGCAGCGAACCCGTCACGTGGCGGGTGAAGCGGACGGCGTGATCGGCGGCGAAGCGATCGAGGTTCGGGGTGTCGAACTCGGTGCCGCCGTAGCAGCCCAGGTGGTGGCGGTTGAGGGAGTCGAGCAGGACGACGCACAGGTTGGTGGGCCGGCCGACGGGCGGCGGGCCCGTCCCGTCGGCCGGGACCGACCGGGTGGACGTCGTCATGACGGCGTGCCCCCGGGCCGTGTGGACCAGAAGTCGACGAGGGCATCGGCGACCGGTTCGGGGTCGGTCAGCATCCACCAGTGCCCCGCACCGGCGAGGTCGCAGATGTCGGCACCGAGGCGGGCGGCGACGTCGGCGCTGAGGTCGGCGGGGACGTAGGGGTCCTCCCCGGCGAGGACGACCAGTCCCGGGGGCCGGGCGGGGCCGAGTGCGGCGAGCCGGTGCCCGAGCTCGGGACCCCAGGGCGGGACGGCACCCCGGTACAGCTCGAGGATGCACCGACCCATGGCCTCGTCGCAGGCGGCCGCCATGTCGGCGGCGACCTCGTCGGGCAGGCCCAGGGAGCGGTAGGCGGCGGCCCGCTCGGCGGCGGGAAGGTCGGTCATGGCGGCGACGGCCTCCTCGCCGGCCCCGGGGGTCTGCCAGACCCGGGCCATGTCGTGCCAGACATGGTCGGGGTGGACGAGACCGGCGCAGTCGACGGCCCAGCTCGCCACCAGGTCGGGGCGGCGGGCGACGAGACCGAGTAC
>RFFY01000239.1 GCA_003697065.1 Actinomyces sp.
GCGGGCCCAGGACTGGGCCATCGTCGGGGCGTCGGTGCTCGTCGCCGACGGCGACGTGGGCATCGGCCTGGTGAACATGGACTCGCGTCCGATCCGGGCCGCCGCCGCCGAGGCGGCGGTCACCTCCGGGGGGTCGGCGGCAGAGGCCGCCGAGCTGGCCCCCGAAGGGTGTGAGCCCCCCGCCGACCTCAACGCCTCCGCCGACTACCGCCGCCACCTGGCCCGGGTCCTGGTGAGGCGGGGTCTCGAGGCGGCCGGGGTGTGAACGGGGCCGGCGACGGCGCCGGGGGCCGGGTCCACCGGGTCCCCATCAAGGTCCGCTTCTACGAACTCGACCCCTACGGCCACCTCAACCACTCGGCCTTCGTCCAGTACTTCGAGGTGGGCCGTGTGGAGCTGCTCGAGGAGGTGGGGCTGGGGCTCGACGAACTCCACGAGCGGGGCTACCACTTCGTCGTGAACCGGATCGAGACCCACTTCCTCGCCCCGGTGATGCCCGGCGACACGGTGGTGGTGGAGACCGGCGTGATCGAGATGCGCCGGGCCTCGTCGCGGTGGGCCCAGCGCATGGTGCGCGGCGACGAGGAGGTCGCCCGTCAGGAGCTGAGGGCGGCGGTGACCGACGTGGAGGGGCGGCCGGTGCGGGTGCCGCCCGAGATCGTGGAGCGGCTCCGGCCCTACCTGCGCGCCTGAGTCCGCAGCCGTCGGCCGGGGCGGCCCGGCGCCGTCAGGCGTCGGTGCCCGCCACCCCGGCGGGGATCTGACGGTGGGCCACCGGGGTGGAGGTCACGATGTTGGTGACCGTCTCGCCCACGGCCCAGAAGCGCTCGACCACCTCGTTGAGGTGCTCCATGTCGCGCAGGCGCACCCGGATCACGTGGCTCTCGGACCCCGTCACCCGGTGGCACTCGACGACCTCGTCCATGTCGGCGGCCAGGGCGTCGATCTCGGTGGCGCGGGCACCGGGGGAGTGGACCCGGATGATGGCCAGGAGGGGATAGCCCAAGGCGGCGGGGTCCACGGCGGCGTGGTAGCCGGTGATGATCCCCTCGCGTTCCATGCGGCGGACCCTCTCGGCCACCGCCGGCGGGGTGAGGCCGACCCGTTCGCCGAGTTCGCGGTACGAGGCGCGGGCGTCGCGCTGGAGTTCGTCGAGCAGGAGGCGGTTGATGTCGTCGAGGCGCATACGGCCCTCCCGATTGGAATGTGACGGAATCTTTTCGAAAAAGGCGGATTCGTGAAGTGGGCGGGCGGCGCGGTACGCCGGTTCCCGCTATCTGTGAAGATCGTACCCCACTAGACTTTTGAAACCAAAGCACAAGACCGTATATAGCCGATGTCACAGATGGTCAACGTTCGATATGGGCCCTACCATCGGGCACATGAGCTACAGCGACGAACGCTTCACCGAGCTGCTCCGCAGCTGGAACCGCCACTACGAGGCCCGCCGTCGGCACGCTCCCATCGCCGAGCTCGCCGACGCCCGCTTCCGCCTCGACGCCGCCCGC
>RFFY01000240.1 GCA_003697065.1 Actinomyces sp.
GGTCGGGGCACCTCGTCGGGGAAGCGGGCGGCGAACTCGGCGACCCGGGCCTCGAGGGTGGCCCGGTCGGGCAGGACGGCGGACTGGTGCGACGCCCACGCCCCCAGCTGGGAGCCGCGGGGTCGGGTGGCGAAGTAGGCGTCGGCCTCGGCGTCGGGTACGAGCTCCGCCCGTCCCGTGACCCGGACCTGACGGGCGACGGGATGCCACAGGAAGCACAAGGCGGCGGTGGGATTGGCGGCCAGGTCGCGGGCCTTGGCCGACGCCAGGTTGGTGTAGAAGACGAAGCCTCTTTCGTCGACACCCTTGAGCAGCACCGCCCGGGCCGAGGGGCGCCCCTCGGGGGAGGTGGTGGCGAGGATCATGGCGTTGGCGTCGAAGGGGTCGGTGGCGGCCCACTCGGCGAACCAGGCCTCGAACTGGCGGATGGGATCGGGATCGACGTCGGCGGGATCGAGACCGGCCGCCTGGTACTGCTCCCTCATCTGGGCGAGATCCACGGCCCGAGCCTAGGTTGACGGCGTGGCCCGTGGACGATCGGCGCTTCCCGTCGCGCCCGTGACCCAGCGACCGGTGGCGGCCCTGGTCGTCGCCGTCGGTGCGGTGTGCGGGGCGGCCACCCGCTGGGCGGTGGGCGAGCTGGTGCCCGCCTCCCGCTTCCCGTGGGCCCTCGTGCTGGTCAACCTCGCCGGGTCCCTCGTGCTGGGGATGGTGGCCTTCCGCGCCGCCACCGGTCGGCGGGAACTGGTCCGCCTGGGAGCGGGGATCGGTTTCTGCGGGTCGCTCACCACCTTCTCCAGCCTCGCCGTGACCCTCGCCCACGAGCTCGGTGACGGCGGGTCGTTCCTGGCCGTCGAGGTCCTCGTCGTGCACCTGGCCGGCGGGGTCGGCGCCGCCGCCCTGGGAGCCGGCCTGCGTCACCGCTGGTGGCCGGGACCCGCTTTGGTCTGAGGAGACGCGTGGCCACACCTGTCCTGTTCGCCCTCGCCGCCACCGTGGGCGCCGGTGTGCGCTGGCGGATGGGCCTGCACCTGCCCCGGCCCCTGGGCACCCTCGTCGTCAACCTCTGCGGCGCTTTCCTGTTGGGGCTGATCGACTCCTGGAGCGGGGCGGGAGCCACCGTGGCCGGGACAGCGGGGCTGGGGGCCCTGACCACCTTCTCCACCTTCGCCGACGACCTCGTCGAGCTGGGCCGGGCTCGGCCCCTCCTCGCCGTGGCCTATGCGACCGCGACCCTCGCCGGTGGCGTGCTGGCCGCCGCCGCCGGGCTGGCCCTGGGCTGAAGGTTCTCCGAAGACGGCGAGAGGGCGACGCCCGTCAGGCGGTCTTGTCCCCGGCTGGTCGCTCTTTCTCCTGAGGCCGAGGCGCGGGCGGAAGACCACACCCCTCAGCCTCGCCACCCCTCAGCCTCGCCACCCCTCAGCCTCGCCACCCCTCAGCCTCGCCGGGCCGCGACGGGCCGCGACCGGGGCTGTCAGGGCGGCACCGGTACCGGCGGCGGGCGGGTGGCCGGTGCTGGGGGCGATCCTCGGACACTTCGCCGGTGACCGCCGTCCGAAGCGACCGGCTTTTCGCCGGGGTCGGTGCGGATGGGGTACCAGGTGCCGTCGGTGCGTCGCCGTAGCCGGATCAGGCCAGCATGCACGTGGGTGTGGCAGTGGGCGCAGAGTGAGGCGAGTTGGTCGATGTCGGTGCGCCCGCCGTCGGCGTAGGGCTCGACGTGGTGGGCGTGGGTGTGGGCGAAGGGTGCCCCGCACACGACGCAGCCGCCGTCGCGTAGGGCCAAGGCGAGGCGTTGGGCGGTGTCGGCGAGGCGGCGGGACCGCCCGAGCCACAGGGGCCGGCCCGGCCCGGCAAAGAGCGCCCCGCTGATGCGGGTGTCGTAGCGCTCGATCAGCCGGGCCAGCAGCGTGGGTGGGACGGGTCCGGCATCGACGATCTCGCAGCGCCCCTCGGGCTCGATACCGCTGAGCAACCCCAGATCGGCCACGGCCACGAGCTCCAAGCGGGCCTTGCCCGGGACGTCGGCGGGCAGGTCGCGGTCGGTCTCCACGGGTGAGTCGACGCCAAGGAGGCGGGTGAACGCATCGGCGCGGCGCTGCTCGACCGAGCGCACGGCGTCGGGGGTGCCGTCGCGGCCGCCGTCGTGGCGCCACAGACGATCCATCTCCCGATCCAGCACCTGAGCGACCTGGGCGCCGGTGACCGAGTCCAACTCGAACCCGAAACGCCACA
>RFFY01000024.1 GCA_003697065.1 Actinomyces sp.
CGGCACGTCCGTCACCCTGGTGGAGGTGGCCGAGCGGGTCCTTCCCGCCGAGGAACCCGACGTGTCGGCGGTCGTCGCCGCGGCCCTGGCCGCCGACGGGGTGGAGCTCCACACCGGGGTCCGCCTCGAGCGGGTCGAGCCTCGTGACGGCGGGATCGTGGCGGTCGCCGCTGGGCTCGAGCTGTCGGCCGAGCGTGTCCTCGTCGCCGCCGGTCGCCGACCGAACTCCGAGGGGCTGGGGCTCGAGGAGGTCGGAATCCGCACCGACGCTGCGGGCCACATCGTCGTCGACGACCGTCTCGCCACCTCGGTGCGTCCGGTCCGGGCCGTCGGTGACGTGACCGGACGGTCGGCCTTCACCCACGCTGCCGACGAGATGGGCCGCCTAGCCGTCGGCAACGCCCTGCGCAAGGGGGTCCGGGGGCGCTTCCGGGCCGAGGCCGTGCCCGTCACCATCTTCACCGATCCCGAGGTGGCCCGCGTGGGTCTGACCGAGGCCGAGGCGGCGACGCGGGGCGGTCGGGTGGCCGAGCTGCCCCTGGCCGAGATGGACCGGGCCATCACCGACGGGCGCACCGAGGGTTTCATCCGCCTCGTCGCCGGTCCCCGACGCCTCACCCGCAACCTCTTCGGGGGCCGGGTCCTCGGCGCCACCATCGTCGCCCCCCGGGCGGGGGAGATGATCGCCGAGGTGGTTCTCGCCCTGCGGGCCGGCACCTTCACCGGTCGCCTGGCCCAGGCCGTGCACGCCTATCCCACCTGGTCCTACGGGATCCAGAAGGCGGCCGGTCAGTTCTTCGGGGAGGTCGAGGGGCGGCGGGCCCGCCGGGCAGGTGGGCGATGAGCGGTGCCACCACCGCGCCGACGCCGGGCGAGCGTCTGCGCAACCACGCCGGCCTGCTCGCCGCCTCGGCCGCCGCCATGGTGTGGGCGATCCTGGCCTCGCGCCACCCGACGAACACCTACCACTTCTCGCCCCTGGTCGTGGCCGGCCTGTGGGGCTGGGCCGAGCGGTGGGCGACCCGACGACGGCACCGGGGCAGGGCAGCCCTGCTCCGGGGGGCGGCCGGGGCGGCCGTGTCGCTGGTGACCCTCGCCGAACTGGCCGTCAGCGACGCCCTGCGCGGCCCCACCCTCTGGCACGCCCACGGCACGGCCCCGGTCGTCGCCGAGGCCCTCGCCTTCACCGTCCTCGGCGCCGCCTTCGGCGCCCGGCAGGCGGCCCGTCCCGAAAGCGTCGCCGAGCGAACCCTCGAGGTCGACGGTCGCTGACCCGACGGTTTCCCCTCCCGACGACACCCCGACCCGAGACGGAGATCACCACCATGGACGACGCCCCGACCACCGCTGCGGGAACCGACCCCCTCGACCTGCCGGACGAGGCCGACGTGGTCGTGCTGGGACTCGGCATCGCCGGCGAGGCCGTCGCCGGCGCCCTCGCCGAGGAGGGACTGACGGTCGTCGGTGTCGACGCCGGTCTGGTGGGCGGTGAGTGCCCCTACTGGGGCTGCATCCCCTCCAAGATGATGATCCGGGCCGCCAACGCCCTGGCCGAGGCGCGGCGCGTTCCCGCCCTCGGCGGCAAGGTGGAGGTCACACCGGACTGGCGGCCGGTCAGCCGTCGTATCCGGGAGCAGGCCACCGACGACTGGGACGACCGCGTCGCCGTGGAGCGCTTCGAGAAGAAAGGGGGCATCTTCGTCCGGGCCCGGGGGCGTCTCGAGGGTCCCGGTGCGGTCCGTATCGGTGACGCCCGGGTACGCGCCCGACGGGGGGTGGTGATCGCCACCGGCACCCGGCCCGCCGTCCCCCCCGTCCCCGGCATCGACACCGTCGAGGTGTGGACCAACCGTGAGGTCGCCACGGCCCAGAACCTTCCCGCTTCGGTCGTCGTCCTGGGGGCCGGCGCCATCGGGACCGAGCTGGCCCAGGTCATGGCCCGCTTCGGGACACGGGTCGTCATCGTCGAGGCCCTCGACCGGGTCCTTCCCCTGGAGGAACCCGAGGCGTCGGCGGTCCTCACCGACGCCTTCCGGAGCGAGGGGATCGAGGTCCACACCGGCCGACGGGCCGTCGGGGTCGAACCGGACAGCGCCGACGGGGACGGGGTGCGGGTCCACCTCGACGACGGGACCGAGCTGGTCGCCGAGCGCCTGCTCGTGGCGACGGGCCGGGCGACCGACCTGGCCGGCATCGGGGCCGACACCATCGGGGTCGATCCCACCGCCCGCTTCGTGCCCGTCGACGACCACCTCCGCGTGACCGACGGGGTGTGGGCGGTCGGCGACATCACCGGCAAGGGGCTCTTCACCCATGTGGGAGCCCACCAGGCCCGCATCGTGGTGGCCGACATCTGCGGACGCGACAGCGAGCCCTTCCGGGAGCACGCCATCCCCCGGGTGACCTTCACCGATCCCGAGGTCGGCTCGGTGGGGCTGAGCGAGGCCGCCGCCCGTGAGGCCGGCCTCGAGGTGGCGGTCGCCGTGCAGCCCGTGCCCCACACGGCGCGCGGTTGGCTGCACGCGGTCGGCAACGAAGGGGTGATCAAGCTCGTGGTGGACACGGACCGGGATGTGCTCGTGGGCGCCACCTCGGTCGGGCCTCACGGGGGCGAGGTCCTGTCCATGCTGGCCCTGGCCGTGCACGCCGCCGTCCCCCTCGAGACGCTGCGCTCGATGATCTACGCCTACCCGACCTTCCATCGCGGCGTCGAGGACGCGCTCGGCCAGCTGTGAGGTCCCACCGCCCATGAGCGTCGCCCGCGGTGCCGGCGCGGCGGTGGTGATGGCTCTGTTGACCGCCGCGTGCGGCAGCGCGGCCGGTGGAGCCGGCACGGGGCATGACGGAGCGGCTCACGCCGACGACGAGGTCTCGTGCCGGGTGGCCGAGTTGGTCGACACCCCCGACGGGGTGCCGGTCGACCAGCCCACCCCGTCACCGCCCGAGCCCGTCGTGCGGGCCGTGGACGACCCGACCGACCCCCGCCTACCGACGCCTCTGGTCGACCCGGCCGAACTCGTCCCCCTGGGCACCCGTGACGGCATCGCCCCCATCGACGATCCCCGCTTCGTGCCCGCCACCGACATCCGCTTCCTCGCCCCGTGCGAGGCCGTCCTCGTGGTGGAGCTGAACGGCGACGTCCGGGCCTACCCCGTGCAGATCCTGGTGTGGCACGAGATCGTGAACGACACGGTCGGTGGTGTGCCTCTGGCCGTCACCTACTGCCCCCTGTGCAACTCGGCCGTCGCCGTCGAACGCACCGTCGATGGGCGCATCCTCGACTTCTCCACGTCGGGTTGGGTGCGCAACTCCGCCCTGGTCATGTACGACCGCCAGACCGGCACCCTGTGGGACCATTTCGTGGGTGAGGCGATCATCGGCGACCTGACCGGAACGCGCCTGGTCCGCCACGCCGTGCAGACGGTGTCGTTCGCCCAGCTCCTCGCCGTGCACCCCGGCGCCCGGGTACTCACCCGTGACACGGGGGCCCGCCGCTCCTACGGGCTCAACCCCTACCGCTTCTACGACGAGACGGCGACGGCGTTCGGCTTCTCGGGGATCGCCCCGGGCCCCTACGCCGAAAAGGAGCATTTCGTCGGGGTGGCCCTCGGTGACGATGCCGTCGCCGTTCGTCTGGAGGGACTGCTGGCCGGCGGCGTCGTCCACCTCGACGTGGCCGGCGTGCCCGTCGTCGTGTGGGCGACGCCCGGGGTGGCGTCCCCCCTGAGCGGCCAGCTCACCAACGCCGGGCGCGAGGTCGGGGCGACCGGGGTGTTCGAGGCCCGGGTGGGAGCACGACGGCTCCACTTCGAACGCCGGAGAGATCGCTTCGTCGACCGGGAGAGCGGATCGACCTGGACCGTCACGGGCACGGCGGTCGCGGGGCCGCTGGCCGGCTCGCGCCTGACCCCGGTGGAGCACCTCGACACCTTCTGGTTCGCCTGGACCGCCTTCCATCCCGGCACCCGGGTGGTCGACCCCTGAGGCTCGGGTCAGGCCAGGTCGGGACGGGCGGGTAGGGGGATGTGACTGTTGGTGGTCAGGGGTTCGAGCGTCTGGAGCCACACCAGGTCGTAGTCGGCGGCGGTGAAGCCGTCGCGGCGGCTCTCGTCGGAGATGATGAGCTCGCCGCCGGGGAGGCGCTCGACGTGGCCGACCTCCATCCATCCCGTCCGTTCGGGGCCGCGTCGGTTCACCACGTCGCCGACCTGCACCTCGGCGGCCCGGATCTGGACGATCACCACCCTGCTGCGCACGCCACCTCCGTGAGACCGCGCCTGTCACCCGATCGGCACGTCGGGGCCCGGACTGAGGCCCGCCCGACGCCGCCGCCCCGGAAGCGGCCACCCACCGGCCCGGTCCGCGATCCCCCGGTGACGGAACTGGCGGGTCGCGCCCCGGTCTCGTACCGTCCCGCTCACGCCCGCGGGGGCCCGCCCCGCGACCGGCCGACCCGAGGAGCACCCGTGCCCGACCTGCTCGTCGAGCGTGACGGTCCCGTGATGATCGTCACCATGAACCGACCGGC
>RFFY01000241.1 GCA_003697065.1 Actinomyces sp.
GGCCCGTGAGGTCAACAGGAGATGGAGCGACTCGGGGGTGGTGATGAGGATGTCGGGGGGATGGCGGACGAGGCGCCGGCGCTCGTCGGTCCCCGTGTCACCGGTACGGACGCCGACGGCGGGACGGTGGACGCTCTCGCCACGGCGCTCGGCGGCCGCCACGATGCCCCCGAGCGGGGCCCGGAGGTTCTTGTCGACGTCGACGGCGAGGGCGCGCAGGGGCGAGATGTACAGCACCCGGGTGCGGCGGGTCGGGTCGGGGGGCGGTTCGTCGGTGACGAGCCGGTCGATGGCCCACAAGAAGGCGGCCAGGGTCTTGCCGGTACCCGTGGGAGCGAGGACGAGGGTGTGGTCGCCGGAGGCGATGGCGGGCCAGGCCGCCCGCTGGGGAGCGGTGGGTGCGGCGAAGGTGGTGGTGAACCAGGCGCGGGTGGCCGCCGAGAAGCCGGCCAGGGGATCGGCGGCGGTGTCTCGGCTCGTCTCGCTGTCGACCGGCGCCATCGCGTCACGCTAGCCAGACTCGACAGAGCCGGCGCCCGCCACCGGCCGGGGCGGCGAGCGTGGTAGGAAGACCCCCTCATGTCCCGCCGCCTCCTCGCCGTCAGCGTCGCCGTGGTCCTCGTCGCCCTCGGGGCGACGGCCTGCTCGGGATCGAACGACGACAGGGCCGGCGCGGACCGGGACGCGGCCGGGCAGGGGGCCGCCGACGAGGGGGGCACGGTGAGCGAGGACACGGGCTCGGATGGTCCGGCCATCCCGACGACGACGGCGCCGACGGTCCCCGGGCGCGGCACCGTCGACGAGGGCCTCCGACCCTTCATCGACGAGGCCCGGGCCGATCTCGCCGACCGGCTCGGGATCGACGCCGACACGATCGTCGTACGCACCGCCGTGCTCGTGGTGTGGCCCGACGCCTCTCTGGGGTGTCCCGACCCCAAGCAGGAGTACGCCCAGGTTCCCACCGACGGGTCGATCATCGAGCTCGAGGCCCAGGGCCGTACCTGGCGCTACCACACCGGCGGCCGCCAGGGCCCCTTCCTGTGCGAGCGCCCCCTCCTGCGCACCCCCGCCACCAGCGACGCCGACC
>RFFY01000025.1 GCA_003697065.1 Actinomyces sp.
CACGGCACCACCATCGGGGGTGTCCGCGCCTTTCTCGCCGTGCCCTACGCCGCCCCGCCGGTGGGCGAGCTGCGCTTCCGGGCGCCCCGGCCCCATCCGGGGTGGGACGGCGAGTTCGACGCCACCGCCCGGGGCGCCTCGTGTCCCCAGGTGACCGAGGGCGTGGTGTCGGGGTTCACCGTGCTGCCCGAACCCGACGAGGACTGCCTCACCCTCGACGTGTGGGCGCCGCCCGACGCCACCGACGCCCCGGTCATGGTCTGGTTCCACGGGGGCGGCTTCACGAGCGGCTCGGCCCACCAGCCCCTCTACGACGGCGACCTGGTGGCGGGCGAGGGCGTCGTCCTCGTCAGCGTCAACTACCGCCTCGGCGCCCTGGGCTTCGCCGCCCTCGACGAGGCCGCCGACGGCGACGCCGCCGTCGGCAACACGGGCATCCTCGACCAGCGGCGGGCCCTGCAGTGGGTGCACGACAACATCGCCGCCTTCGGCGGTGACCCGGCCCGGGTCACGATCTTCGGCGAATCGGCGGGCGGTTTCTCGGTGTGCGCCCATCTCGGCATCGACGACGAGCCCGGCTCCCTGTTCACCGGGGCGATCATCCAGTCGGGGGCCGGCTGCCGCCAGGACGGCGACCCCGACGAGGCCCGGGCCGCCACCGCGGCCTGGGCGGCATCGCTGGGGTGCGCCACCCCCACCCCTCTGGCCTGTCTCCAGCAGCTCGACGTCGACACCCTCCTCGCCGCGGCGGACCCGCCCTCGGGGGTGGTCCTCGACGGGAAGCTGCTCGCCCGCAACGCCCACGACCGGGCGGTCGCCGGCGAGCTGACCTCGGTGTCGATCATCACCGGATCGAATCTCGACGAGTGGACCCTCTTTTCGATCGGCACGCCGGTCGAGGACGAGGCCGGACTCGTCGAGGCTCTGGGCCCCTTCGCCGCCGCCCGCGGCCTCGACCCGGCAGAGGTGGCGGCCCTCGCCCCCGGAGGATCACCCAAGGAGCGCTTCGACACCCTGGTGACCGATCTCGTCTTCGCCTGTCCCGCCCTGGACTTCGCCGCCGCCGTCACCGCCGGCGGGGGCACGGCCCGCCACTACGAGTTCCGCTACACCAGCGCCGACGACCCCTTCGGGCTCGGCGCCACCCACGGCTCGGAGCTGGTGTTCCTGTTCGGCCATCCCGAGGGCATCCGGGGGCTGCCGACCGAGATCTCCGATGCCGACGCCGCCGTGGGTGCCACCCTGCGTCATCTGTGGACGAGCTTCGCCACCAGCGGCGAACCCGACGCCGCCGTGGACTGGCCGGTGTTCGACCCCGCCGGGTCGACGACCCTGGTGATCGACGGCCCCGAACCCCACCTCACCGGTGAGATCCGCGAGGGGCGCTGCGCCCGTCTGGCTGCCCTGGGGTGAGCGGTACCGCGGCCGGGGGGATCAGTCGACGCTGATCAGTCGCCTGGTCAGTCG
>RFFY01000242.1 GCA_003697065.1 Actinomyces sp.
CTCGACGGCGGCCTCCAGCGCCCCGGGGTCGGTGACGAGGCGCATGCCGCGTCCCCCTCCCCCGCCGGCCGCCTTCACGAGAACGGGCAGCTCGATCCCGGCGGCGGCGAGGGCGGCGGCCGGGTCCTCGTCGGGGGACACGACAGCGAAGGGGGTGGTGTGCACGCCCGCGTCGAGGGCAGCCTGCTTGGCCGCGGTCTTGTCGCCGAGCAGGGCGATCTGGTCCGGGGTCGGTCCGACCCACACCAATCCGGCGTCGACGACGGCCCGGGCGGCCTCGGCGTTCTCGGCGAGAAAGCCGTAGCCGGGGTGGACGGCGTCGCAACCCGTCGCGAGGGCGGCCTCGACGACGGCGTCGACGCGCAGGTAGGACTCGGCGGGGGTGGCGCCGCCGAGGGAGACGGCCTCGTCGACGGCGTCGAGGTGGAGGGCGCGGGCGTCGGGTTCGGCGTAGATCCCGACGGTGGCGATGCCCGAGGCGCGTGCGGTGCGGGCGATGCGGACGGCGATCTCGCCCCGGTTGGCGATCAGGAGGCGCCCGATGGCCATCAGTGCCTCCAGACCCCGTACTCGGTGGTGCCCCGGACCTCGTTGGAGTGGGCGGCGGCGAGGGCCATGCCGAGCACGGTGCGGCTGTCGGCGGGATGGATGATGCCGTCGTCCCAGATGTGGCCCGTGGCGTACAGGGCCGTCGACTCCTCTTCGATCTGGGCCTCGAGGGCGGAGGTCTGGGCCGCCAGGGCCTCCTCGTCGATCTCGATGCCCCGCCCGGCGGCGGCGTTGCGGGCGACGATCTCCATCACGCCGGCGAGCTGGCGGGGCCCCATGACGGCGATGCGGTGGTTCGGCCAGCTGAACACGAAGCGGGGGTCGTAGGCCCGGCCGCCCATGCCGTAGTTGCCGGCCCCGTAGCTGGCCCCGACCATGAGGTTGAAGTGGGGGACGGTGGAGTTGGAGACGGCGTTGATCATCTTGGCGCCGTTGCGGATGATCCCGCCCTGCTCGGCCTTGGACCCGACCATGAAACCGGTGATGTTGTGCACGAACACCAGGGGCGTGTCGGTGCGGTTGGCGAGCTGGATGAACTGGGCGGCCTTCTTCGCCTCCTCGGAGAAGAGGATCCCGTTGTTGGCCAGGATCCCGACCGGATAGCCGTGGATGGAGCCCCAGCCGACGACGAGCTTGTCGCCGTAGAGGGGCTTGAACTCCTCGAAGCGGCTCCCGTCGAGGAGGCGGGCCAGCACCTCGCGGATCTCGAAGGGGACACGCACGTCGGCGCTGGCGCAGCCGAGCAGCTCGGCCGGGTCGTACAGGGGCGGGTCGTCGGGTTCGGTGGGTCCGGGCCCGAGGCGGCGCCAGCGGAGGTGGCGGACGATCTGACGGGCGAGACGCAGGGCGTCCATCTCGTCGACGGCGAGGTGGTCGGACAGACCGCTGACCCGGGAGTGCATCTCGGCGCCGCCGAGGGTCTCCTCGTCGACGATCTCGTCGATCGCCATCTTCACCAGGGGCGGGCCCCCGAGGTAGGCGGTCCCCCGCCCCTTGACGAAGATGGTGTAGTCGCTCATGCCCGGCACGTAGGCGCCACCGGCCGTGTTGGGACCGAAGGCGATGCAGATGGACGGGATACCCATCTTGGAGAGCTGGGTGAGGTTCTTGAAGGTCTCGCCCCCCGGCACGAAGATCTCGGCCTGGCGGGGCAGGTCGGCGCCGGCCGACTCGTTCAAGATGATGAGGGGCAGGCGGTTGGCGCGCACGATCTCGTAGAAGCGCTGGCCCTTGCGCAGGGTCCAGGGGTTGGTGGAGCCGCCCCGGTAGGTCATGTCCGAGCCGGTGATGGCGACCAGGGTCCCCTCGACGACGCCGATCCCGTTCACGACGCCGAGCCCGACCGGATCGCCGGTCCCCCAGCCCCCGAGGGGACTGAGTTCGAGGAAGGGGGTGTCGGGGTCGACGAGAGCCTCGATGCGCTCCCGCACCAGCATCTTGCCCCGACGCCGGTGCCGGTCGACGTAGCGCTGGCCGCCGATGGTCGGAACCTTGGCCAGCTCGGCGGCGACCTCGTCCCAGAGGGCCTGCATGGCGGCGAGGTTGCGCCGGTACTCGTCGCTGCGGGTGTCGAGGCGGGTGGGCAGGACGGTGCCGATCGTCATCGGTGCGGCTCCCGTGGCTCGTGCACGCCACCTCCCGTGTGTCGTCGATCGTCGGTCCGACGTGTTTGCCGCCCCCCGGGGCGGGGCCGTACGGTACCAGTCGACCCCGGCCGGTACCATCTGCCGGTACCGGCACCACCACGACGCCCGCCGGGGGTGCTGTGTGCACGTGAGCGACATCCGCGCCGATCTGGCTGACGAGCAGGACGATCTCGACGCGGTCGTCGCCGACCTCACCCCCGAGCAGTGGCGCCTCGCCACGCCCAGCCCCCGCTGGAGCGTCGCCGACCAGATCGCCCACCTGACCTACTTCGACGAGGCGGCGGCCCTGGCCATCACCGACCCCGACCGCTTCGCCGCCGAGGCCGAGAAGCTGTGGTCCCACGCCGCCGATGGTGACGAGGCCGTCGACGAGCTCACCCTCGGTCGCTACCGACGCCTCGCCCCCGACGAGCTGCTCGCCGCCTGGCGGGCCGCTCGCGCCGACCTGGACGCCGCGGCCGCCACCCTCGCCGACGACGACCGGGTTCCGTGGTACGGGCCCTCGATGGGCGCCAAGTCCTTCCTGACCGCACGCCTGATGGAGACCTGGGCCCACGGCGTCGACATCCGCGACGCCATCGGTGTTCCCCCGCCGGCCACCGCCCGCCTCGCCCACATCGCCCGGCTCGGGTTCATCACCCGCGCCTGGTCGTATGTGAACCGGGGGCTGGAACCCCCCGACGATCCCGTCCGGGTCGAGCTCACGGCGCCGTCGGGCGA
>RFFY01000004.1 GCA_003697065.1 Actinomyces sp.
ACGGGGTCGAGGGCGGCGGGATCGTTCTCCCGGTCACCGGCGTGGGGAGCACTCATCACGGCGACGCTAGCGCTCTCTCGGGACCTTCGTCTCTAGGCCGCTCGGTCCCGTCGAGCCATCATCATGAGTGAACAGCCCGTTCGTCCTCATCTCTGGAACGAACAGGATCTCCTGAACAAACAGGGGCTGTCGGGCGAAAGGAGCCCACGATGACAGAGCAGACCCAGACCGCTCCGAGGGTCGTGATACTCGGTGGGGGCACGGGTGGCACCCTCCTCGCCAACCGCCTGCGGCGGACCCTCGACGATGCCGTCATCACCGTCGTCGACCGCGACGACAGCCACGTCTATCAGCCCGGCCTCCTCTTCGTTCCCTTCGGTCTGGCCGAACCCGAGCGTCTCGTCCGCCCGCGCCATCGCCAGCTGCACCGTGGGATCGAGTTGCGCCGCAGCGAGGTCGACCGCGTCGACTTGGAGGCGCGCAGCGTCGAGCTCGCCGACGGCACCGCGCTCCCCTACGACGTCCTGGTGATCGCCACCGGAGCCCGCCTCCTGCCCGAGGAGACTCCGGGCCTCACCGGACCCGGCTGGGGTGAGACCATCCACCACTTCTACGAACTCGACCCCGCCATCCGCCTCCGGGACGCCCTGGCGGACTTCGATCACGGCCGGCTCGTCATCGGCTTCGTCGACCTACCCATCAAGTGCCCGGTCGCACCCCTCGAGTTCGCCTTCCTCGCCGATGCCCATCTGCGTGAGCGCGGCGTGCGGGACGAGGTCGAGATCACCTACGTCACCCCTCTCGACGCCCCCTTCACCAAGCCCGTCGCGGCCCACCACCTCGGCGGGATGCTGGCCGAACGGGGCATCGAGGTCGTGACCGACTTCGCCACCGGGGAGATCGACGGCGAGGCCCGCCAGCTCGTGTCCTACGACGACCGTCGACTCGACTTCGACCTCGCCGTCGTCATCCCCCTCCACGGCGGCGCCGCCTACGTCGAGCGCTCGCCCGGGCTGGGCGACGAACTCGGCTTCGTTCCCGCCGATCCGCACACCCTGCAGTCCAAGGCGGCGCCCGAGGTGTTCGTCATCGGCGACGCGGCGGCGCTCCCGGCCTCGAAGGCCGGGTCGGTCACCCACTTCGAGGGGGAGATCCTGGCCCGCAACATCGAGCACTTCTGCGCCGGCGAGCCGCTCGAACCCGGCTACGACGGTCACGCCAACTGCTTCATCGAGACCGGTTTCGGCAAGGCGATGCTCATCGACTTCAACTACGGGACCGAACCCCTGCCGGGCCGCTTCCCCGGACCGGTCGGCGCCCCTCTGCTGGCGGAGAGCCGCATCAACCATCTCGGAAAGCTCCTCTTCGAGCCCGTCTACTGGCACTGGCTGCTTCCCGGCCGCCCCCTGCCCCTGATCGGCCCCGACATGCCCCGGCGGGGCAAGGCCTTCGAGGAACTGGATCAGGAGGAACTGGATCAGGACGACGAACTCGACGAGAAACCAGCATCCGGACACAAGGAGGTCGGGCGATGACCACGCTCACACTGGCAGGACGTGACGTGTCCGTCGACGAGGGCGGCTTCTTCACCGACCCATCGTCGTGGACCCCCGAGATGGCCGAGGAGATGGCCCGAGCCGAGGGCATCACGCTCACCGACCGTCACTGGGAGGTCCTGAACCTCATGCGACGCGACTACGAGGCGAACGGCACCGGCCCCAACGTGCGGGCCCTGTCGAAGAAGTCGGGGATCCCCATCAAGGAGCTCTACCAGCTCTTCCCCAAGGGTCCCGCCAAGACGGCGGCCCGTCTCGCCGGCATCCCCAAGCCCCAGGGTTGCATCTGACCCCACGAACCGAGGAGCAGCCATGAGCGACACGACGATCTCGACGGCCCGGCCCGACGACGGGACAGCCACCGCGGCCGCGTCGGGCCCGGCGAGCGATCCCACGACGCCCGAGCCCATCACCAAGGTCTCGATCGTCATCTCCCAAGGGTCTCTCGAGGGCATCTACCCCGGGCTGATCATGGCCAACGGCGCCCGGGCCGAGGGGATCGACGCCAATCTGTTCTTCACCTTCTTCGGTCTCGACGCCGTGCACCGCAAGCGCCGCGATCACATCAAGGTGTCGACGGTGGGCAACCCGGGCCTGCACGTCCCCACCCTCATCGGCGGCCTGCCGGGCGTCTCGGCTCTCGTGACCCACTTCATGGAGCACAAGATCGAGCAGCTCGACATCCCCTCTATCCCGGAGTTCATCGAGATGATCCACGACACGGGCGCCGGCCTGTATGCCTGCAAGGCGTCGGTGGACCTCTTCGGGCTCGATCGGAGCGACTTCGTCGACGAGATCGACGACATCATCACCGTCGGCGA
>RFFY01000243.1 GCA_003697065.1 Actinomyces sp.
CGAGTACGACCTTGCGGACACCGGCGTGGGTGGTCATCGGGAGGCTCCTCGGTTCGCTTCGGGTGGGTCGATGCCGCTGAGTTCGGCGAGTCGGCCGGCGAGGGTCGCTCCCCCCACCGACTCGCGGGCGACGACGAGCAGGGTGTCGTCGCCGGCGACGGTACCGACGACCTCGTCCATGCCGGCCCGGTCGAGGGCCGAGGCCACGACGTGGGCCGAGCCGGGGGGTGTGCGCACGACGACGAGATTGGCCGACCAGTCGATGTCGGCCACCCAGTCCCCGAGGACCCGGCGCAGGTGGTCGGTGGGGGCGATGCGGTCGACGGGCATCTCGGGGATGGCGTAGACGGTCTCGCCCCCGGGGACCCGGACCTTGATGGCACCGAGTTCCTCGAGGTCGCGCGACACGGTGGCCTGGGTGGCCGACACCCCTTCGGCGGCCAGGAGCTCGACGAGCTGGGCCTGGCTGGTCACGGCGTGGCGTTCGAGCAGGCCGGCGATCACGTGCTGGCGATGGGCCTTGGTCACGGGATCTCCTCAGACCGCTTCGCCCACGAGCCACGCCAGCAGACCGCGGGCGGCATGCATGCGGTTGGCCGCCTGGACCCACACCCGGCTGCGGGGACCGTCGACGACGTCGGCGGTGACCTCCTCGCCCCGGTGGGCGGGCAGACAGTGCAGGAAGATCGCCCCGTGGCGGGCCTCGGCCATCAGGCGTCCGTCGACGGTGAAGCCGGCGAAGTCGGCCCGGCGCTGCTCGGCCTCGTCCTCTTGGCCCATGGAGGTCCACACGTCGGTGTAGACGGCATCGGCGCCATTGACCGCCCGGTGGGGGTCGTCGGTGACCACGAGCGCTCCCCCGTGAGCGGCGGCGACGGACTCGATGCGGGTCCTGTCGGCGTCGGCGAAGGTGTGACCGGGCGGGGCGGCCACCCGGACCGCCATGCCGGCCATCGCCCCGGCGAGGGCGAGGGAGCGGGCGACGTTGTTGGCGTCGCCGACGTAGGCCACGACGCGGCCCGCCAGCTCGCCGAACTCGCGTCGGAGGGTGAGCAGGTCGGCCAGAGCCTGGAGGGGATGGGCGGTGTCGCTCAACATGTTGACGACCGGCACCACGTCGACGGCGGCCATCCGCTCGACGACGGCGTGGTCGTAGACCCGGGCCCCCACGACGGCGTGGTAGCAGGCCAGGGTGCGGGTGACGTCCTCGACGCTCTCGCGCCGGTCGAGACCGACCTCGCCTCCCTGGATGTACACGGGGTGGCCACCGAGCTGGACCACCGCCATCTCCATGGAGTTGCGGGTCCGGGCCGAGGGCTTCTCGAACACCAGGGCGGCGCCCTTGCCGGCGAGGACCCGGGGGGCGTCGGGGAGGCTGGCGAGCTCGAGGACGCGCCCCAACTCGTCGGCGTCGAGGTCGTCGATCTCGGTGAGGTGACGCATCAGGGGGCCTCCAGGACACGGGACACCACGGACAGGGCCTCGTCGAGTTCGGTGTCGGTGACGACGAGGGGTGGGGCGAAACGCAGGGCGGTGGGGGTCACACCGTTGACGACGACCCCGGGACCGTCGCCCTCGGCGGCGTCGAGGGCGGCCCGGGCCACGTCGGCGGCCCGACGACCCGCCAGGACGTCGGGCTCGAGCTCGGCGGCCACCAGCAGCCCCCGGCCCCGCACCCCGGCCACGCCCGGCACGGCCTCGAGACGGGCCCGCAGAGCGGCACCCCGCTCGGCGGCGAGGCGGGGGGCGTCGAGCTGCTCGAGGGTCTCGAGCACGGCTCGGGCGGCAGCCAGGGCCAGGGGCTGGCCGGCGAAGGTCGAGCCGTGATCGCCGGGACGGAAGGCATCGGCGATCTCGGCTCGTGCCCAGACGGCACCCACGGGGACGCCGTTGCCCAGGGCCTTGGCGACGGTCACGATGTCGGGGAGGATGCCGGCGTGCTGGAAGGCGAACCAGGCGCCGGTGCGGGCCAGGCCGGTCTGGATCTCGTCGAGGATCAACACGATGCCCCGCTCGTCGCAGATCTTCCGGACGCGGCGGAGGTAGTCGACGGAGGCCGGGTTCACGCCCCCCTCGCCCTGGACGGCCTCGAGCAGGATCGCCCCCACCTCGGGGCCGAGGGCCGCCTCGAGGGCCTCGACGTCGTCGAAGGCGACGTGGCGGAAGCCCTCGGGCAGGGGCTGGAACGGCTCGTGCTTTTCGGGTTGGCCGGTGGCGGCGAGGGTGGCCAGGGTCCGGCCGTGGAAGGAGCGCAGGGCCGACACGACCACGTGGCGTCCGCGACCCTGGTGGCGGCGGGCGAGCTTGAGGGCGGCCTCGTTGGCCTCGGCTCCCGAGTTCTGGAACAGGACCTTGCCCGGGTCCGTGCCGGGCGCCCCGTGGCGGACGAGACGGTCGAGGGTGCGGGCGACGGGCTCCTGGTGTTCGTTGGCGAAGAGGTTGGAGACGTGGAGGAGACGGCCGGCCTGGCGGGTGAGGGCCTCGGTGACCGCCGGGTGGGCGTGGCCGAGGGTGGTCACGGCCAGCCCGCAGAGCAGGTCCAGATAGCGCCGGCCGCGGCGGTCGAACAGCTCGGTGCCCCGGCCCTCGACGAACAGCACCGGTGGGGGCCCGTAGTTGGGCATGAGGGGGCAGGTGCCGGTGGCGCCGACGGCGGCGGCGTGGCGCCCGACGGGATCGGCGGTGATGCTCATGGGGTCTCCGGGGTGGGGGCGTCGGCGGTGATCATGGTGCCGATGCCGGCGTCGGTGAACAGCTCGAGGAGCACGACGTGGGGGACCCGACCGTCGAGCATGTGGGCCGAGCGGGCGCCGGCGTGCACGGCGTCGATGCAGGCCCGGACCTTGGGGATCATCCCGCCGGTGACGACGCCGTCGGCCACCAGTGCCTCGACCTCGGCCACCGAGGCCCGAGCGACCAGCGAACCCGGATCGTCGACGTCGAGGAGCAGGCCGGGGACGTCGGTCAGGTAGATCACCTTCTCGGCCCGCAGGGCGCCGGCCAGGGCCCCGGCCACCGTGTCGGCGTTGATGTTGAAGGCCTGCCCGGCCCCGTCGGTGCCGATGCTGGACACCACCGGGATCATGTCCTCAGCCAGGAGGCGCTCGACGATGGCGGGGCGGACCTCGACGATGTCGCCGACGAAGCCCAGCTCGGGCGAGCGCGGGCGGGCCACGAGCAGGGTGCCGTCCTCGCCCGAGAGGCCGACGGCATGGGCGCCGTGCACGTTGATGGCACCGACGATGTCGCGTCCGACCTTGCCCACCAGCACCATGCGGGCGACGTCCAAGGTGGCGGCATCGGTCACCCGGAGCCCGTCACGGAACTCGCTGGCCATCCCCAGGCGCTCGAGGAGTTCGCCGATCTGGGGGCCGCCGCCGTGCACGACCACGGGGTGCAGGCCGACCGAGCGCAACAGGACCATGTCGGCGGCGAAGGTCCGGAACAGGTCGGGGTCGGTCATGGCGTTGCCACCGAACTTGACCACCACGACGGCGCCCCGGAAGCGCTGGATGTAGGGCAGGGCCTCGACCAGGGCGGAGGCCCTCTGCTCGGGTGAGTAGCCGCGGCCGGTCACCGGCGGGACCGTGCCGGTCTCGTCGGCGCCCATCAGCTCGTCCTCATGTTCTCGTCGATGTAGGCGTGGGTGAGGTCGGTGGTGATGATCAGGGCCTCGCCCTCGCCCTGACCCAGGTCGACGGTCAGGTGGAGGTGGCGTCGGGTCATGTAGTCGGCGAGGGCCCCGGCATCGAGGAGGCCGGGTCCGGATCCGACGGGGACGGGTTCGCCGTGGCGGTACACGACGTGGTCCCCGTAGGCGATGGTCAAGGTGGCAGGGTCGAAGGTGACGCCGGCGGCACCCATCTCCGAGGCGATGCGCCCCCAGTAGGGGTCCTCGCCATACCAGGAGCACTTGACCAGCTGGCAGTTGGCCGTGTCGCGGGCGGCGCGGGCGGCCTCGGCGTCGGTGGCGGCGCCCCGCACCCGCAGGAACACCGTCTTGGTCGAGCCCTCGGCGTCGTCGGCCATCTGGACGGCCAGGGAGCGGCACACCTCGGTGAGGGCGTCGACGAAGAGCTCGCCGGGGACGGGCCCGGCGGCGCCGCCGGCGAGGACGAGCACGGTGTCGTTGGTGGACTGGGCCCCGTCGACGGTGAGGGTGTTGAAGGTGCCCGACACGGCTCGTTCCAGGGCGGCGTGGAGCTCGGCCGGTTCGACGGCGGCGTCGGTGGTGCACACGGCGAGCATGGTCGCCATGTCGGGTTCGAGCATGGCCGCACCCTTGGCGATCCCCCCCACGGTGAACACCGAGCCGTCGGGGAGCTTGCGAACGGCGGTGGCCACCTTCTCGACCGTGTCGGTGGTCATGATGGCGGTGGCGGCGTCGAGGCCACCGTCGGGGGCGAGGGCGTCGGCGACCCGGGGGATGCCGGCGCGCAGGGCATCCATGGGCAGGGCGAAGCCGATGAGCCCGGTCGAGCAGACCAGCACCTCGGTGGGGTGGACACCGAGGGCGTCGGCGGTGAGGGCGCACATCTCGTCGGCGTCGGCGAGGCCCTGCTCCCCGGTGGCGGCGTTGGCGTTGCCCGAGTTGAGCACCACGGCCGCGGCCCGACCGCCGGTGGCGGCGAGGTGACGGCGGCTGACGACGACGGGGGCGGCGGTCATCTTGTTGGACGTGAAGACCCCGGCGGCGGCGACGGGACGGTGATCGTGGGTGGCGACGAGAGCGAGGTCGGGTCGGTCGCCGTCCTTGATGCCGCAGGCGATGCCGGCGGCGCTGAAGCCGGTGGGGGCGGTGACGCTCATGGTTCTCGGATCGGTCGGGGTCGGGGGCGGTGGGGCGGGCGGGACCGGCGGCGGGCGAGGGTCCGCGGGGTCAGGGCCACAGGCCGGCGGCGGGCAGGCCGGCGGTCTCGTCGAGGCCGAGGGCGAGGTTGGCGCACTGGACGGCTTGACCGGAGGCACCCTTGACCAGGTTGTCGAGAGCGGCGATGGTGACGATCCACCCGGTCCGGGGGTCGGCCCGTCCGGTGACGTGGACGCTGTTGGCGCCCAGGGTGGCCTTGGTGTGGGGCGGGTCGGGGGTGACGACGACGAAGGGTTCGTCGGCGTACGCCCCCCGGAGGGCGTCGAGGACCTCGTCGCTGGTGACCCCGGGGCGGGCGGGCCGGCTGTAACAGGTGGCGAGGATGCCCCGGTTGGTCGGCACGAGGTGGGGGGTGAACAGGACCTGCACCTCGGTGCCGGCGTGGAGGCGCAGGGCCATCTCGATCTCGGGGGTGTGACGGTGGGTGAGCAGGCCGTAGGCGGTGACGTCCTCGTCGACGGCGCAGAAGGCGGTGTTGGCGCGCAGGGTCCGGCCCGCCCCCGAGACACCGGAGGCGGCGTCGACGACGATGCCGGTGGGTTCGGCGAGACCGGCGGCGAGCACGGGAGCCAGAGCGAGGGTGGCGGTGGTGACGTAGCACCCGGGGGCGGCCACCAGCTCGGCGCCGCGGATGCGCTCGCGGAACAGCTCGGGCAGGCCGTAGACGAAGTCGTCGAGCAGGTCGGGTGCCGTGTGCTCCTCCCCGTACCACACCGGGTAGGCACCGGGGTCGTCGAGGCGGAAGTCGGCGGCGAGGTCGACGAGGTGGTCGACCCGGCCCCGGATCTCGGGGACGAGATCCTGGGAGGCGCCGTGGGGAAGGGCGCAGAAGACCAGGTCGGCGTCGTCGAGGAGATCGGGCGACCAGGCGGCGAAGGTACGGTCGCCGACGAGGGGGGCGAGGCCGGGGTGGACGGCGGCGATGGGCGCGCCGGCATTGGTGTCGGCGGTGGCGGCGCGGACCTCGAGACGGGGGTGACCGGCACAGAGGCGGAGGAGCTCGGCGCCCGTGTAGCCGGAGCCGCCGATGACGACCACACCGATCGGCGGGCCGGCGTCCGCGGCCTCGTGGTGGGGCGCGCGGGTGACGGGGCCGGTGGTCATGACGGGACTCTAGCCGCTGGCTGCATGATCATGCAATCATTTGCACGATAATGCAGTCCGGCGAGGGGTGACGCCGTCTCACAGGGCGATGCCCGCCACCTTGGTCTCGAGGTACTCGTCGAGTCCCTCGTGTCCCCCCTCCCGCCCCAGGCCGGAGTCCTTCATGCCCCCGAAGGGCACCCGGGCGGCCGTCGGGTTGACGTCGTTGACCCCGATGATGCCGAAGCGCAAGCCCTCCACGGCCCGGATGGCCGTCGACAGGTCCCGGGTGTACACGTAGGCGGCCAGCCCGTAGTCGGTGTCGTTGGCGGCATCGATCACGGTGTCGACGTCGTCGTAGACGATGACGGGCGCCACCGGTCCGAAGGTCTCCTCGCGCCGGATCACCATGTCGTCGGTCACGTCGAGCACCACCGTCGGGGCATAGAAGTGACCCCGGGCGAACTCGCCGTCGACCAGGCGGTGGCCGCCCACCGGCACCCGGGCACCCTTGGCCCGGGCGTCGTCGACCTGGGCCGCCACCTTGGCCACCGCCGCCTCGTCGATGAGGGGACCGACCGTCACCCCCTCACCGGTGCCGACCCCCGCCTTCACCCGCCCGACCCGTTCGCACAAGGTGGCGGCGAACGCCTCGGCGGACTCGCGGTGGACGTAGAGCCGGTTGGGGCTGATGCAGGCCTGGCCGCTGTTGAGGAACTTGAGCGCCGCCGCCCCCTTGGCCGCCCGGACGGGGTCGGCGTCGGGGAACACGATGAAGGGGGCGTGGCCGCCCAGCTCCACCGAGATGCGCTGGAGGTTGGCCGCCGCCTTCGAGGCCAGCAGGCGCCCCACCGCCGTCGACCCGGTGAAGGTCAGCTTGCGCACCCGGCGGTCGCCGGTGAGGACCTCGCCGATGGGTGCCGGGTCCGACGCCGTCACACAGTTGACGACACCGGGAGGGACACCGACCTCGTCGAAGATCTCCATGACCGCCCGGGCGCACAGGGGGGTCGCCTCGGCCGGCTTGAGCACGACGGTGCACCCGGCCGCCAGAGCCGGGCCGAGCTTCCGGGTCAGCATCGAGATCGGGTAGTTCCACGGGGTGATCGCCCCCACCACCCCCACCGGGACCCGCAGGGCGACGAAGCGCTGGTCGGGCCGCGACGAGGGCAGCCAGCCCCCCTCGATGCGGCGAGCCTCCTCGGCGAACCAGCGCAGGAAGTCGGCGGCGTAGACGACCTCGTTGCGGGCCGCCCGCAGGGGCTTGCCCTGCTCGCGGGTCATGAGACGGGCGAGCTCGTCGGTGCGTTCCTGCATGAGACGCCAGGCCGCCAGGAGCAGATCGGCCCGCTCGTCGACGGTGGTCGTCGACCAGGAGGCGAAGGCCCGGTCGGCCGCCTCCACCGCCCGGGTGGCGTCGGCGGCGGTGGCGTCGGGGACGGTGCCGATCTCCTCGCCCGTGGCCGGATCGGTCACGGCGAAGCGACGCCCGTCGAGGGCCTCGACGAAGGCTCCGTCGATGTACATGGCGGTCTCCTGGGTGGCGCGGTCGGTGTTCGGGCCGATGCTCAGGTCACGGTGACGACGGCCTTGCCCCACACCCGCCGCTCGGCCAGGTCCTGGAGGGCCCGGGACGCCTCCTCGAAGGGGACGGGGGGATACAGGGGTGGGTCGACGACACCGTCACGGGCGAGGGCGAAGACGGCCTCGAGCTGGCGCCCCAGTGAGGCCGGGTCGCGCATCAGCGAGGCGCCCCAGTGCACGCCGACCACGCTGTAGTTCTTCAACAGGACGTGGTTGGCGGGTATCTGGGGGATACCGGCCACGAAGCCGATGACGAGGGCCCGCCCACCCCAACCCATGCTGCGCCGCACCTGGGTGAAGGTGTCACCCCCGACGGGATCGAAGGCGACGTCGACGCCGCCCCCGGTCAGGTCGCGGACCGCCTCGACCCACTCGGGTGTGCGGTGATGGTCGATGACAGCGTCGACCCCCAGGCTCTCGACGAGCTCGGCCTTGGCGGTCCCGCCGACCACGGCCACGATCCTGGCCCCGACCGAACGGGCGAGCTGGATGGCGGCCGTCCCGGTGCCACCCCCGGCACCGGTGACCAGGAGCCACTCCCCCGCCGCCAGGTGGGCCCGTTCGAACAGGGCGTACCAGGCGGTGCCGTAGTTGATGGGGATGGCGGCCGCCCGGGCCGGGTCCAGGGCCTCGGCCGGGTAGGGGTGGACCGATCCGGCCGGGACCGCGACCAGCTCCGCCAGTCCCCCGCCGGCCATCACCACCGGGGTCCCGACGGGCGGGGCGTCGACG
>RFFY01000244.1 GCA_003697065.1 Actinomyces sp.
ACCACGGCCACCCCGACCACCACCACGACCGCGCCCGCCTCAAGCCTGGTCGAAGGCGTCAGGTGCAGTGCCGTCCAGGATCTCTGCGCCGACATCACCGCCATCGACGTGGTCGACGGCGAGCTCGAGATCGCCTGGGAATCCAACTTCGTGCCCAACGTCGACGGAGGCAACCACGTCCACTTCTTCTGGGGGAACCTGTCG
The DNA here is from genome assembly GCA_003697065.1 of Actinomyces sp. Classification (GTDB taxonomy): domain Bacteria; phylum Actinomycetota; class Acidimicrobiia; order Acidimicrobiales; family Aldehydirespiratoraceae; genus J010. Next base: position 205 of record RFFY01000244.1, read on the forward strand.
CCGGTCGACGCCGGCGCCAGCGGGACGGGCCCCTGGGAGGTCAGCGACCGCCAGCCCCACCGCGCCGGCACCTACGGCGACGCCATCCTCCTGGCCAACCGCCCGCCGGGCGAACCCCTGTGTGTCACGGTGGCCAACCCCGACCACACGGTGCGCGATCCCGCCATCTACCAGTGCTGGACCGTGCCGGGGGACTGAGATCGCGCGCGGAGCAGCGTGTCGGGTGCACCGTGTCGGGAGCACCGTCCGACTGCGGTCCGCCACGGGGCCATGCCGTGACGGGAGGGCGTCACGGCACCGGCGTCGTTCGAGACAGGTGGTCGGGGCAGTCGACCCGGAGGTCGGCGGGGGGTAGAGGTCGGTCGAGCAGGAGGCAGTGGCCCGGACGTAAACCCGCGCCGGGTTCGTGGTGGGCGCAGGTCAGACAACTCCGGTCGACCCTGATGATCCCGGCGTCGACGAGGTGGGCGATGCCGCGCAACAGCACGTGCAGGGCTGTCGCCCGCTCGGCACCGGCGATGCCCGCCGTGGCCCTGCGCACCGGACCGAACTCGGCAGTGACGGCGGCGGCCAGTTCCTCGCCCGCCGGGGTCAGGCCGAGCACGACCGCCCGCTTGTCGGCAGGGTCGGTCCGCCGCTCGACGAAGCCCTTGTCGACGAGTGTCGACACGGCGTCACTGATGGTGGGCGAGGCGACGGCGAACTCGGCGGCCAGGTCCCCCACCCGGGCTCGACGCCCACCGGCGAGGTGTTCGACGATCTGCAGTTGCAGTGGGCTCGTACCGTGACGGGTGGCCAGACGCTGGCGCGCCGAGCGTACGACCGTGGCGAGACGATCGACAGCGGCGAAGAGGCGGTCGTCGAGGGGCGGCGGCTCGGCCATGCAGCGATGATCGCGTGCCGGCGTCGCCCACCGCTCACCAGAGCTCGGGAGCGTAGGGTCGACTCCACAACACGACCGACAAGGTCACGGCCTTGAACCAGGCCCGGTGCATGGCGTCGACCTCGTCGGGATCGTCGGTCCCGGCGGCGAGGAAGTCGCGGATGGTGGCCGTGATGGGCCAGATGAAAGCGATCATGTAGCGCAACGGCACGAAAGGCTCGGTGGTGGCGATGCCGTCGGTGCGGCCCTTGTCGTGGAGGTGGCGGCGGGCGATCTCCTCCTGATAGGCGAGCCAGTCCGCGTCGTGGGGTCGCGTACACAGATCGCGGATCCACTGGCCGAAGCGGACCCGCACGGCATCGAGGTAGGCCGGGTCGGGCTCGCCGTCGGCACCGTTGAAGTAGCGGACGAGGTGGGGATGCGAACCGACGTAGCCGTACCAGAGGTCGAGGACGTCGTCGACCCGCCCCGCGAGGATCTCGCCGGCACGACGCAGGGCCGCCGTGTCGTCATCGGTCCACAACAGGGTCTGCTTCAACAGGTCGAGGTCGGTCTCGGTGACCGGGGACGGGTCGACCTGGCCGTAGCGGTAGCCGGGGATCGTGGTCGTCGCCATGGGAACCTCCTCGGGTCGAGACAGCGCCAGCGAAGGCGTCGGAGTCGCCATGCAAGCTGTCCTATTTATAGAGGAGTCCTATCTATTTGTCGAGACCCTCGTCCGCCCCCCCCGGACCCGTGATCACGGGGCCGTGACCAGGAGGCCTGCGGTCACGGTGGCGTGCACCGTCAGACGGCGAATCTCGCCCGCCACAGCGGGACACGCTCTGCGTCCCGCTTCTCGTACTGCTCGAGCGCCTCGCGGGCGGACAGGACGAACGCGTCCTCCCGATCCCGGGCGACGGCAGCGAGGCGCAGGGTGTACCAGGCGGTCACCGCCCCCGGGGGCGGTGCGTCGAAACGGGGGAAGGTCGGATCGCCGCCCGCCGGTTCGAGCCAGCGGGCGACCAGGCCGGGATCGAGGGCCAGGCCCCGGGCCACACCCACCACGTCGACCGCCCCCGATGCGAGGGCGTCCACCGCCTGGGCCCGGGTCTTGATCCCGCCGGTCACCATGAGGGGCCTGCTCGTCACCTCACGGGCCCGGCGGGCGAAGTCCACGAAGTAGGGGCCCGCCGTGACCCGCTCCGAGCTCGAGGGGGCGCCCGGGAAGTAGGTGCCGCCGCTGATGTCGATCAGATCCACACCACTCGAGTCGAGACAGGCCACCACGGCCAGCCCCTCCTCCTCGTCGAGGCCACCTCGGAGCTGGTCGGTGGCGTTGATCTTGACGCCGACGGCCGTGTCGGGGCCCACCGCGTCGCGGACGGCCTCGACGACCTCGAGCAGGAGCCGGCAGCGGTTCTCGATCGGCCCGCCGTAGGCGTCGTGGCGGTGGTTGAACAGGGGCGACAGGAACTGGCTCAGCAGGAAGCCGTGGGCGGCGTGGATCTCGACGCCACCGAAGCCCAGCTCGCGCGCCAGTCTCGCCGCCCGGGCGTAGGTGGCGGGGAGAGCCGCGATCTCCCGGGACGACAGCGCCCGGCAGCGCAGGCCCTCGACCTCGAGCGCCGACGGACCCACGGGACGGGACAGGCGTGGGTCGGCGAGGGCCCCGGCGTGTCCGAGCTGGAGCCACACCCCGGTGCCGTCCGCACGGCCGACCTCGGCGAGTCGTCGGAGCCGCTCGGCGTCCACCGGCGATTCCAGCACGAGGTTCCCCGGCCGTTCGGGGTGGCGCGGGTCGATCTGGACCTCCCCGACGATCGCCACGGCGACGGCACCCTCCGCCCAGCGCCGGTAGAGGGCGAGCTGGTCGTCGGTGGGATTGCCGGCGCCGTCACCCAGCGAGTCGGACATGGCAGCCTTGACGGTCCGGTTGGGGAGCACCGTCCCGCACGGGAGCTCGAGGGGGCGGCCCACGAGGTCCGCCGCCCGTCTGCCGTCGGGGCCGCTCTGATCACCGGTCGGGCATTCCGAAGGGCCGGGCATGGGCCCATGGTGTCACGCAACCCGGGCGCCGTGATCCCGACGAGGGAAAGGTCGCCTCGGGGATGGTCCGTCGCCTCAGGCATCGTCCCCGGGCTCGAGTTCGGGCAGTATCCGCTCCTCCCAGATCCGGTCGACGACGTCATGCGGGCACAGAACGCCCGAGCCCTCGTTCACACCCCAGACGTGGAAGTCCTGGTCCGGCGACGGAAACAGGAGGACGTCGGGAACGACACCCGGATCGATCTCCAGGCCGTGTTCGTCCTGGTACTCCTCGATCCGCTGGCGCAACACGACGATCGGATCGACCATCCCGTCCGGGACACGGTCGCGGGTGAAGACCTCGACGGCCTCCCAGTCGTCGAGGAAGGGGCCGCATTCGGTCAGACCCCAGCAGTCGTCCCAGATGTAGTGGCGGCCCTGCCATCTGAGCAGGATCACGGTCTGGTCGCCGCCGGGATAGGAGAAATCGTCTCCGGTGGTCCAGCCGCACAGACGCTCACCCTGCTCGAGGACCAGCTCGGGATCGGGCCACTCCGGCACCTCCTCGCCGTCGTCCTCAGCGCCGCCTTCGTCGTCGAGGGAGTCACGGACGACGGCCGGGGTGGAGGGCCCGACACCCGGTGGGAGAAGGCGGGGCGGCAGATCGGCCACGACGACCTCGTCGCGTCCTCCCACGACCAGGGTGTCGGGCGCCGCGTCCAGGGCCTCCTCGACGGTGGCGAACGGGCCGAGGAGGGCGGTCACGCGCCCCTGCTCGCCCCGCTCGCGGGACACCTCGAACCAGATCCCGTCGGGGCGTTCGACCAGACGGTCGACGCGGGCCTCCTCGTCGGGCCCCAGGGGTCCCCGACGACCATCGGCGGGGTCGACCGGGCGCCGTACCTCCCACAGGATCGTGCCCTCGGGCCCGTCGGTGCGCTCGGGCCGTTCTCGTGTCGTGCCCCAGGAGCCGGTCATGGGTCCCCCCTCTCTTCTCTCTGCTTTCCCTCTGCTCTGCTTTCTCTCTGGGCCGTCGGGTGCCCGCCGAGGCCCCGTCGGAGTCCTCACCCTCCTGTACGCGCCCGGCGTGACACGATGACGACCCGCCCGCCATCGGGATCTCGTCCCGCGCTGGACTCACCACGACGGCGGGAGACCAGCGGGGCGGCCCCGCCTCGACACCGACCTCCGGAGACGACATGCGCCACGACGCCCCCAACCCGATGAGACGGTTCGAGGACCGGGTGGCGGTCGTCACCGGCGCCGGCAGCGGGATCGGCGCGGCCACCGCCCGCCGATTCGCGGCCGAGGGCGCGGCGGTCGTCTGCCTCGACATCGACTCGGACGCCGTCGAGTCGCTGGTGGCGGAGCTGGCCGATCAGGGCGCCGCGGCATCAGCCGTGCCCGGCGACGTCCGCTCCCTCGACGACCAACAGGCCGCCGTCGATGCGGCCATGAGAACCTGGGGTCGCCTCGACGTGATGGTGGCCTGCGCCGGGATCTACGCCGGAGGGCCGCTGACCGACATCCCCCTCGAGCGGTGGGCCGAGGTCCACGCGACCAACCTCACCGGGGTCCTGCTGTCGTGTCGCGTGGCGG
>RFFY01000245.1 GCA_003697065.1 Actinomyces sp.
GTCGACGGCGAGCTCGGCCGGATCGCCCCCGTCGTTGGTCTCGCGTCCCAGCGGGATGGTGCAGTCGCGGATGTGCACCCACAGGTCGAACACCCGGATGGCGAGAAAGCGCCCGTAGGTCTGCACCCCCACGGGGGTGATCGAGGGTCGCTCGAGGTCGGCGGCGCCGAGGCGCTTGAGCTCGTCGCGGCGCGCTTCGAGGATGGCGCTGACGCGGGCGGCGAACTCGACCTCCGACATCGAGGTCGACTCCTCGACGAGTTCGTTCATCTTCTCGAAGGGGGGCGGGTTCTCCGTCGACGGCTCCCATCCCGTGAGCACGTCCTCGACGGCGACCGTGTGGGCGATGCACTGGCGCACGGTCCACGCCGGGCACAGGGACTGCACGGTCCACTCCTCGGGTGCCAGGTCGGCGATCAGCTCCTCGTACTCGTCGAAGAGCTGGTTGGTGGCGACGACCAGGCGGGTGCGTTCCTCGGTATCGGTCATGGTGCGGGCTTCTCCCTCGTCTCCCAGTCGCGTGCGGTCAGGTAGGGGGTGAAGACGCGGCCGATGTGCTCGAGGTCGGCGGCGGTCTTCGGGGTCTTCAGTTCGTACAGGTGGGGGATGCGGTGGTAGGCGCACACGAGCTCCCACAGGGCGAGCACGTCGTCGCCGGTGGGGGCCGGTGCCACCACCGGGCCGTAGACGGTGGGGCCGTCGTCGTCGAACACGAGGGTCGGCACGCCGAAGCCGCCCCGGGCCACGATGGCCTCGTGGTCGGCGCGGACCTCGTCGTGGGTCGTCTCGTCGGCGATGGCGGCGTCGACCAGGTCGGGGTCGAGGTCGATCTCGGCGAGGATGGCGCGGGCCACCGAGGGATCGTGGGGCTTGCGGCCCTCCTCGTGGAGGGCCCGACCGGCCGCTTCGTAGAAGCGGTCGCAGTCGTCCATCGAGGTGCGACGCAGGAGTGCGGCGACCCGCAGCATCCCCCACCCGTAGGACCAGGGGCGCTCCCAGGGGTGCTTCTTGCCCTCCTCCCGGTTGATCTCCTCGAGGGAGAAGAAGCGCCAGTCGATCTCCAATCCGGTGCGGGCGCGGACGTCGCGGATCCACTTGGAGGTCTGGTACGCCCAGGGGCACAGGATGTCGAAGTGGAAGGCGATGCGGGTGACGTCGCTCGGCATGGTCGCATCCTCGCAGACCGGTCCGACCGGAGGCCAGAGGCGCCGTTCGCCGGGTCGGTGACGACCTCCTACGCTCCCAGGCGTGCCGATCCGACGACTCCTCGTGGCCAACCGGGGTGAGGTCGCCCTGCGGGTGCTGCGCACCGCTCGCGACCGGGGCCTCGGGACGGTGGCGCTGACCACCGCCGACGAGCCCGACGCCCGCCACGTCGAACTCGCCGACGAGCACCGTGTCCTGGCCGGCACCGGACCCCGGGCCTGGCTCGATCCGGCGGCGGTGGTCGAGGCGGCGGTCGACGCCGGCGCCGACGCCGTGCACCCCGGTTGGGGCTTTCTCGCCGAGGCACCCGCCCTCGCCCTGGCCTGCGCCGAGGCGGGCCTGATCTTCGTCGGCCCCGACGCCGACACCCTCGACCTGCTCGGCGACAAGGTCCGTGCCCGCGACCTGGCGCGTCGCTGCGGGATCGGCGTCGTCGACGGGCTGGGCGGCCCCGTCGACGCCGCCACCGTCGCCGCCTTCGCCGAGCGGGTGGGGTACCCCGTCGTCGTGAAGGCGGTCGCCGGTGGGGGTGGACGCGGCCTGCGGGTGGTGCACGGCCCCGACGGGATCGACGAGGCCCTGGCCCGGGCGTCGTCGGAGGCGCGGGCCGCCTTCGGATCCGGTGACCTCTACGTCGAGCGTCTGGTTCCCCGTCCCCGCCATGTGGAGATCCAGGTGGCGGGCGACGCGTCGGCGGCGGTGACCCTGGGTGAACGCGACTGCAGCCTCCAGCGGCGCCACCAGAAACTCCTCGAGGCCGCCCCGGTGCGGGGGTGGGCGGCCGCGGTCGCGGCCGAGCTGCACGCGGCGGCGCGCCGCCTCAC
>RFFY01000246.1 GCA_003697065.1 Actinomyces sp.
ACGCCCTGCGGTCCGGGGCCGGTCCCGAGCTGCTCGGGGTGAACGGCGCCGCCCTCGAGCGGGCCACCGCCGCCGATCTCGCCGCCGACACCGCGCCCACCCGGGCGGCGGCCCTGCGCTACACCGGGGTGCTGTACCAGACCCTCGGCGTCGACACCCTCCCCGGCGCCGCCCGGCGCCGCCTGGGGGGTCGGGTGCGGATCTTCTCGGGCCTGTGGGGCGTGGTCTCGGCCACCGACCCGATCCCCGACTACCGCCTCGACATGAGCGCGACCCTGCCCGGTCTGGGCAGCCTCACGGCCTTCTGGCGCGAGCACCTCACCACCGCCCTCGATGCAGCCTCCGCGGGCCGCGTGGTGTGGGACCTGCGTCCCAACGAACACCTCGGCGCCTGGACCCCACCCCCCGAGCGGACCCGCATCGTGGTGCGCTTCCTCGACGAGGTCTCCCGCGGCGGCGAACGGCGCCTGGTCACCGTCTCGCACTGGAACAAGCTCCTCAAGGGCGCCCTCGTCCGTCACCTCCTCATCCACGACGCCCACGACGACCTCGACGTCCTGGCCGGCTTCGGTCACGACGGCTTCCGTTGGGAGCCCGACCGCACCCGCCGCGACGGCGCCACCACGACGGTGGAGATCGTGCGACGCGGCTGAGCGGGACGGGCTCAGCGCACCCGCGAGACACCCACACCGGCACCGGGCCGCCAGTGCTCGACGACCAGCTCCCCCGCCTCGTGGTCGACCCGGGTGAGGGCCATCCCCACCAGGCGGGCGCGGTAGGCGGCGAAGGGCAGGGCGCCCCCCGTCCCGAGCGCCGTGCCGGCATCGGGCGGCCCGCCGGTGGCGACCAGCTCGGCGAGGAAGGGACGGGCCTCCTCGGCGGTGAACACCCTCTCGAGGCGACCCCGTACCTTGGCGTCGCCGGCGGTCATCTCCTCGTCGAGGGGCGGGCCGTGGAGGGCGAAGCGCGGATCGCGATCGAGGTCGCGCACCTTGGCCGACCCGGGCATGGCCCCGATCCACAGTTCGCCGCCGGCGAAGCGGATCTCGGTGCCCCACACCCGCGGAGCGCCGTCGGGCGCCAGGGTGGCGAGGACACAGTGGCGGCCGGCGGTCAGGCGGGCCTGCACGCGGGCGGCGAGGTCGGGAACCTCGGTCTCGACGCGCCGCCACGAGTACCCGCCGCCACCAGGGTCGTCCATCCTGACATGATCGCAGACACCGGGACGGGGCGCGAGAGGAGACACCATGACGAGTGGGGACCGGCTCGGCCACGAGCCGAACCCGAAGTGGATCCGGGGCGTCGTCGACGGACGGGTCGTCGTCGACTCGCGCGCCGTCGAGCTGGTGTGGGAGCACCGCTGGTACCCGACCTGGTACATCCCCGTCGGCGACATCGCGGCCGAGGTGCGCCTCGACGGCCCCGACGGGCCCGGCGACCTGGTGGTCGGTGACCGGGTCCTCTCCGGCGTCGTGCGCCGGCCCGCGGTCGACGACCCCGAGCTGCAGGATCGGGTCGTGATCGCCTTCGACGCCCTCGACCACTGGTTCGAGGAGGACGTGGAGGTCTTCGTGCATCCCCGCGATCCCCACAAGCGGATCGACGTGCTGGCGTCATCACGCCACGTTCGTGTCCTCGTCGACGGCACCGTCCTGGCCGACACCGAGCGGCCCGTCGCCCTCTTCGAGACCGGGCTTCCCGTGCGCTGGTACCTGCGGCCCACCGACGTCCGCCTCGAACACCTCACCCCCAGCACCTCGGTGACGGCGTGTCCCTACAAGGGCACGGCCCGCTACTGGGACGTCACCGTGGACGGCCGCGTCCACCACGATCTCGTGTGGAGCTACCCCACTCCCCTGCCGGAGTCCGCCGGGATCGCCGGCCTGTTGTGCTTCTACGACGACCGGGCCGACGACGGCGTGGTCGTCGAGGTCGACGGGGCGGCGCGCCCGCGTCCCGACACCCCCTTCAG
>RFFY01000247.1 GCA_003697065.1 Actinomyces sp.
CTTCGCCGACACCTTCCGCTGGTTGCACCGGGTCGGCCTCGTCGACGCCGGCGCCATCGGCCGGCTCGCCGACACCCCGGCATCCTGACGGCAGGCGCCAGCCGGCCTGTCGCACGGCGCCTCTAGGGTCGCCGCCGTGAGCCCCGGCCCCGCCGACCCCGTACCCGTGGCGACCGGCGGCCCCGTCGTCGAGCTCGGCGTCGGGACGCCGCTCCGACGGCACCTGTGTATGGGCGACGGTCCGCGCCTGACGGTCACGGCCCTGGGGCCCGACACGGGCTGGGCCGCCCGGGCCGTCCGCGCCCTGAAGTACGAGGGACGGACCGACCTCGTAACCCCCCTGGCCGACGCCCTGGCCGCCCTCGCCGGGCCCGCCGTCGACTGGGTGACCTGGATCCCCGCCAGCCGACGGCGCCGCCGGCGGGGCTTCGACCAGTCCGAACTGCTGGCCCGGGCCGTCGCCCGCCGGCGGCGTTGGCGGGTGGCCCGCCTCCTGGCCCGCGCCGATCCCCGGCCCCAGACCGGCCGCGACCGGCGGGGGCGCCTCGCCGGTCCCGCCCTGGCCGTCCGGCGCGGGGCGCGCCGGCGCCTCCCCGGTCGGCGTGTCCTCGTCGTCGACGACGTGTGCACCACCGGCTCCACCCTGGCGGCCGCCGCCGCTGCGCTGCGGGGCGCCGGGGCGGCCGAGGTGACGGCCCTGGTCGTCACCTCCCGCGGTGTCGGCTCAGGGGGCGTCTCGGCGTGCCGATGGACGAATAGCATGCTGGCGACGACCCCGATCGGGAGGTACCCATGGACATCTCCATCAGCAGCCGGCACACCAAGGTGACGCCGCGGCTGGAGGAGGTGATCGAGGAGAAGATCGGCGGGCTCGACCGATTTCTCGCCGATCTCGACACCGCCATCGTGCATCTCGCCGAGGCGCGCAACCCGCGCATCAACGACAAGGAGTCGTGCGAGGTCCATCTGAAGGGGGGTGGCCACCACCTGCGCTGCAAGGTGACCGCACCCGACGCCTTCGCCGCCGTCGACGCCGCCGCCGACAAGCTCGAGCGTCAGATCCGCAAGCTCCGCACCCGCCTCGAGCGGCGCCGCCAGGGCGACGGTCGGTCGATCCGCACCGACGGCGGAGCGGCGGTCGCGGTCGAGGCGACCACGGCCACCGACGTCGGAGAGGAGGGCGACACCCTTCCCCGGATCGTCAAGACCAAGCGCTTCCACCTCGGCCCCCTCACCCCCGAGGAGGCCGTGTTGAAGATGGAGCTGCTCGGCCACGGGTTCTTCTTCTTCATCAACAAGGACACCGGCCGCAGCGCTGTCGTCTACCGGCGCGACGACGGCGACGTGGGGTTGATCGACGAGGCCGAGTGAGCGGGTCGGAGGCCGGGGCGTGAGCGACACGGCGCCCCACCACGCCCCGGCCGACGAGGTCAGGGTCGTGGTCGGCGATCCCCACGACCTGTTCCGCCGGGGCCTCGTCGTCCGCCTCGAAGAGGACGGCATCGACGTCGTGGCCGAGGCGGGTGGCGTCGACGAGCTCGTGGACGAGGCCGTGGCTCTCGCCCCCGACGTCGTCGTCGTCGACGTCTCCGCCCGGGGCGGGCCCGAGGCCGTCGCCCGCGTGTCGGCCGCCGTGCCCACCACCCGCATCGTCGCCCTCTCGACCAGCGCCGACGCCGACGAGGCGCTGGCGGCCGTGCGGGCCGGCGCCGTCGGCTGTCTGGTCAAGGAGGACTCGTTCGCCTCGATCGCCGCCGCCGTGCGGGCGGCGGTACGGGGTCACACCTTCGTGTCCCCCGAGCTCGCCGGTCGTCTCGTCGACGAGTACCGCCGCCTGGCGGTCCGGGGACGGTCCCCGGCCAGCGCGGTGCTGACCGGTCGCGAGACCGACATCCTCGAACGCCTCGCCCGGGGTTGGGACGACACCGCCATCGCCACCGCTCTCGGCCTGTCGACGGGAGCGGTCCGCAACCACGTCCGCAACGTGCTCGAGAAGCTCCAGCGCGGGACGCGGGCCGAGGCGGTCCTGTACGCGGTCCGCGAGCGCCTCGTCGACCCCTGACCCGCCCACCGGTGCCGCCCCGCGGCCCCGCTCCCGACGCAGGCGGTCGCGTACCCGCCGGAGCGTGACGGCGCCGGCCACGGGGCGTGACCGGGTGGCGGCGCCCTCCAGACGGGTCCGGAGGCGCCGAAGGGAGACAGGGACCCACCGCTAGGCTGAGGTGAGCTATGAGCATCTTCAAGAGCGTTCTGCGCGCGGGCGAGGGCAAGAAGCTCCGGGCGCTGAAGGCGCTCGTTCCCGACATCAACGCCCTCGAGCCCGAGATCGAGGCCCTCGACGACGACGCCCTGCGGGCCAAGACGGGCGAGTTCCGTCAGCGCCTCGACAACGGCGAGAGTCCCGACGATCTCCTCATCGAGGCGTTCGCCGTGGTGCGGGAGGCCGCCAAGCGGATCCTGGGTCAGCGCCACTACGACGTGCAGCTCATCGGTGGCGCCGCCTTGCACCTCGGTTGGGTGGCCGAGATGAAGACCGGCGAGGGCAAGACCCTCACCTCGACCCTGCCCATCTACCTCAACGGCCTGACCGGCCGCGGGGTCCACGTCGTCACGGTCAACGACTACCTGGCCAGCCGCGACGCCGAGTGGATGGGTCAGATCTACCGCTGGCTCGGCCTGAGCGTCGGTCTCGTCGTCCCCGGCCAGCGCGACCCGGCCTTCAAGCGCGAGCAGTACGCCGCCGACATCACCTACGGCACCAACAACGAGTTCGGTTTCGACTACCTGCGCGACAACATGGCCATGTCGCGCGAGGGGCAGGTCCAGCGGGGCCACCACTACTGCATCGTCGACGAGATCGACTCCATCTTGATCGACGAGGCCCGCACACCCCTGATCATCTCGGGTCGTGTCGCCGACGCCGCCAAGCTCTACACCCGCTTCGCCGCCATCGCCCGGGGGCTCCAGCGCGACGTCCACTACGAGGTCGACGAGGAGAAGCGCACCGTCGCCCCCCTCGAGGAGGGCATCCACGCCGTCGAACGGGCCCTGGGCATCGACAACCTCTACGACCAGGTGTCGTCGAACCTCGTGCACCAGCTCCAGGCCGCCCTGCGGGCCAAGGAGCTGTACAAGCGCGACAAGGACTACATCGTCCAGAACGGCGAGGTGAAGATCGTCGACGAGTTCACCGGCCGCATCCTCGAGGGCCGGCGCTGGTCCGAGGGGCTCCACCAGGCCGTCGAGGCCAAGGAGGGGGTGGCGATCAAGGAGGAGAACCAGACCCTCGCCACCATCACCTTGCAGAACTACTACCGCCTCTACGAGCGTCTGGCCGGCATGACGGGCACCGCCGAGACCGAGGCCTCGGAGTTCATGTCGACCTACGGCCTGCACGTCATCCCCGTGCCCACCCACAAGCCCGTCATCCGGGTCGATCACCCCGACCTCATCTACAAGACCGAGGACGCCAAGTTCCGGGCCGTGGTCGACGACATCGCCGAACGCTACGAGCGGGGCCAACCCGTGCTCGTGGGCACGGTGTCGGTGGAGAAGTCCGAGAAGCTCTCGCGCCTGCTCGACCAGAGGGGCATCCCCCACGAGGTCCTCAACGCCAAGCAGCACCACCGCGAGGCCGAGATCGTGGCCCAGGCCGGGCGTCTCCACGCCGTCACGGTGGCGACCAACATGGCCGGCCGCGGTGTCGACATCCTCCTGGGTGGCAACCCCGAGGGCCTGGCCCTGCGCGACCTGCGGGGCGAGGGACTCGATCCCGACTCCGAGGAGGGCCGGACCCGCTACCAGGAGCTGCTCGCCAAGCACACCGAGGTCACCGAGGCCGAACGCGAGAAGGTCCTCGCCCTCGGCGGGCTCTACGTGCTCGGCACCGAACGCCACGAGAGTCGCCGCATCGACAACCAGCTCCGGGGCCGCTCGGGGCGCCAGGGTGATCCCGGCGAGAGCCGCTTCTACCTCTCCCTCGAGGACGAGCTCATGCGGATCTTCGCCACCGGGGCCATGAACTGGGTCATGAACAAGGCCCTCCCCGAGGACGTCCCCATCGAGGCGAAGATGGTCACCAAGGCCATCGAGCGCGCCCAGAACACCGTCGAGCAGAAGAACGCCGAGACCCGCAAGCGCGTGCTCGAGTACGACGAGGTGATGAACGAGCAGCGCAAGGTCATCTACAAGCGCCGCGACCAGATCCTCGACGGGGCCGACCTGCGCACCGAGGCCATCGAGTACCTGCGCGACGCCGTCGAGGCGGCCGTGTCGACCTACTGCGTCAGCGACTACGCCGAGGAGTGGGATCTCGAGGGCCTGGCCACCGAGATCGGCTCCCTGTGGCCCAGCGAGATCGACGCCGCCGACCTGGCCGACGCCGAGGTGGTCGACGACCTCGTCGAACGTCTCTTCGCCGAGGGTCTGCGTCACTACGAGAGCCGTGAGGCGGAGCTCGGCCCCGAGATCATGCGCCAGGTCGAACGTCAGGTGATGCTGCGCATCATCGACCAGCACTGGCGCCAGCACCTCCAGGAGATGGACCACCTCCGCGAGGGCATCCACTTGCGGGCGATGGGGCAGAAGGACCCCGTCACCGAATGGCAGCGCGAGGGCTTCGAGATGTTCGGCATGATGATGCACAACATCGCCCTCGACTTCGTCAAGTACGTGATGCACGTCCAGGTGGCCGTCCAGCGTCCCCCCGAGGAGGCCGGCACGGGCGAGGAGGCCGCCAAGGCCGACGAGACCCGCCTGGCCGACGTGTCCGAGGAGAAGGCCGACGCCTCGCCGGGGACGCCGACGCGCGCCCTCGGCGACCCGACCCGCCCGGCGCCCCGTCAGCAGGTGGCCACGCGGGCGCCGGTGGTGAAGTCCGAGCTCGAGCGCGTCGGCCGCAACGAGCCGTGCCCCTGCGGCAGCGGCAAGAAGTACAAGCACTGCCACGGTCGTCCCGGCGCCGCGTGAGCATGATCGATCACCGACCGCGTCTCGCCGAGCTCCGCTCGCGTCTCGACGAGGCCCACGGCTATCTGCGTATCGACGAGCTGAGCGCCCGGCGACCCCAGCTCGAGACCGAGGCCTCCCGGCCCGACCTGTGGGACGACCCCGAGCGCGCCCGCCAGGTGACCGCCGAGTTGGCGGCGGTCACCGATGACATCGAACGCTACGAACGCCTGCGGTCCGAGCTCGAGGACCTCGAGACCCTCGACGAGCTGGCCCGCGAGGAAGACGACGAGGCGGCCGCCGGCGAGGTGGCCGAGGGCCTCGAACGCCTCGCCGCCCAGCTCGACGAGCTGGAGCTGAGGTCCCTGTTCACCGGCGAGTACGACGAACGCGACGCCGTGTGCCAGGTGAAGTCGGGGGAGGGCGGCACCGACGCCCAGGACTGGGCCGAGATGCTGCTGCGCATGTACACCCGGTGGGCGGAGCGCCGCGGCTTCACCGTGGAGATCACGGCGGTGTCGGAGGGAACCGAGGCCGGGATCTCCTCGGCCGAGTTCATCGTGAAGGGCCGCTACGCCTACGGCTGGCTCCAGTCCGAACACGGAGTGCACCGCCTGGTGCGCATCTCCCCGTTCAACAACGAGGGGAAGCGTCAGACCGCCTTCGCCTCGGTGCAGGTGGTGCCCTTCTTCGAGGACGTCACCGACCGCATCGAGATCGACGAGAAGGACCTCCGCATCGACACCTACCGGTCCTCGGGGGCGGGCGGTCAGCACGTCAACGTCACCGACTCGGCCGTGCGCATCACCCACCTGCCCACCGGCATCGTCACGAGCTGCCAGAACGAGCGCAGCCAGCACCAGAACAAGGAACGGGCCCTGCAGATGCTGGCGGCCAAGCTGTTGGATCTCGAACGCCAACGGCGCGAGGAGGAGCTGGCCCAGATCGCCGGGGAGCAGCAGAACGTGGGTTTCGGCAGCCAGATCCGGTCCTATGTCCTGCAGCCCTACCAGATGGTCAAGGACCTGCGGACCGGGCACGAGACGGGCAATGTCGAGGGTGTCCTCGACGGCGATCTCGACGCCTTCATGGAGGCCTGGCTGCGCTGGTCGCGCGCCAAGGCCGCGGTGTGACCGCACCGGCGACCATGACGTCTCGCCGGCCCGGCGCGCTGCTAGCGTGCTGCGGCCGGGCGGCACGATCGGCACCGGAACGCGCATGATCAAGCTCGAGAACGTCACCAAGGTCTACAAGGGCGATGTCGTCGCCCTCCGGGACGCCACCGTCGACATCGCCAAGGGCGAGTTCGTCTTCCTGGTGGGCGCCTCGGGGTCGGGCAAGTCGACCTTCATCCGCCTCCTCAACCGCGAGGAGGTGCCCGAGCACGGGCGCATCTTCGTGGCCGGCAAGGACATCGGCCAGCTCTCCTCGTGGAAGGTGCCCTACCTGAGGCGCAACATCGGCTACATCTTCCAGGACTTCAAGCTCCTGCCCAAGAAGACCGTGGCCGAGAACGTCGCCTTCGCCCTCGAGGTGATCGGCAAGCCCCGCCAGGTCATCCACAAGCAGGTGCCGGCCATCCTCGAGCTCGTCGGCCTCTCCCACAAGATGGACCGCTTCCCCCGGGAGCTGTCGGGCGGCGAGCAGCAGAGGGTGTCGATCGCCCGGGCCTTCGTGAACCGTCCCCTGATCCTGTTGGCCGACGAGCCGACCGGGAACCTCGACCCCCAGACCTCGGTGGGCATCATGCGCCTGCTCGACCGCATCAACCGCACGGGCACCACCGTCGTCATGGCCACCCACGACCGCGGCATCGTCGACACCATGCGCCGCCGGGTCATCGAACTCGACCGCGGCATCATCGTGCGCGACCAGGCCCGCGGCGTCTACGAGTAGGAGTCGACGATGGCGATCAAGGTCTCCTACGCCTTGCGCGAGGCGAGCCAGAACCTGTGGCGCAACGTGTTCCTCACCGTGGCCACGGTCATCACGGTGGGGGTCAGCCTCTTCCTGTTCGGCGGTTTCGTGCTGTTCCAGCTCGGGGTCGACAACGCCACCCAGCGCTGGGAGGGCGGGATCGAGTTCGTGGTGTGGATGCAGCCCGACGCCACCCCCGAACAGGACCTGGCCATCCGCACCGCCATCGAGGAGAGCCCCGAGATCCGGGACTGGACCTATGTCGACCAGGAGGCGGCCTACGAGGAGTTCAAGGAGATCTTCGCCGACTCCCCCGAGCTGATCGACGTCGTGACCCCCGACAAGCTGCCGCCCTCGTACCGGGTCGTGCCCGTCGACCCCGACGCCGACGTGGTCACCGAACTGGGTCGCCAGTTCGAGGGCCAGCCCGGTGTCCGCGACGTGGTCTTCGCCGGCGACACCATCAAGGAGATCCAGCGCCAGGCCGACCGCATCGGTCTCATCTTCTTCGTGGGGTCGCTCCTGTTGCTGGGGGCGGCGACCCTGCTCATCCTGACGACCCTGGTCATCGCCATCAACAGCCGGCGTCAGGAGATCGAGATCATGAAGGTCGTGGGCGCCACCAACTGGTTCATCCGCATCCCCTTCATGCTCGAGGGACTGGTGCAGGGGCTGGCCGGGGCGGTCGGTGCCGTGATCGCCACCTACTTCCTGAACGCCTACGTCATCGAGGGCTTCTCGGAGACGAGCAGCCTCCAGCTCCTCGACGGTTTCCGGGTCACCAGCAGTGAGCTGTTCCGCACCAACCTCCTGCTCATCGCCATCGCCGTGGGCGTGGCGGTGGTCGGGTCGGCGGTGGCGGTCACCCGCTACCTCGACGCCTGAGGTGACCCGCATCCGGCTCTGCGCGTCCGAGGCGGTCCCCGCGGGGGCCGTCGTCGCCGTCTCCGTCGACGACGAGGATCTCGTGGTGTGGCGGGGTCACGACGGCGTGGTGTGTGTCATGGAGGCCCGGTGCCCGCACCAGTGGAGCCATCTGGCGGCCGAGGGTGCCGTCGACGGCGACGAGCTGGTCTGCTGCAGCCACTGGTGGCGTTTCCGACGCGACGGATCGGGCTGGAAGGTCAACGTCAACGGGCGTCGCGACCGCAAGGGCGACATCGGCGTCCTCCCCGTCGTCGAGGACGACGACGGTGTGTGGGTCGAGGGTGAGGGAGCGTGACGGCCCCCGACACCCCCGGGTCCGCGGACGCCGTCGTCGCCGCCGTCCGCGTCCTCGTTCCCGAGCTGGACGTCGCCGCCGCCCGCCGCTCCTCGGCGGGCGCCTCGCGCGAGACCTGGACCCTCGAGGGACCAGAGGGCGAGCCCGTCGCCGTCCTGCAGAGGGCCCTGGCGGGACCGGGTCGACCCGACGACGCCTGGTTGGCCGAGGCCGAGCTGCTCCGTCGGGTCCGGGCCCACGGGGTCGCCGCCCCCGAGGTGCTGGGCGCCGGCCGCGGCGACGACGCCCTGGGCCGCCCCTGGATCCTCACCCGCCACCTGTCGGGCGAGACCATCCCCCGCCGCATCCTGCGCGACGAGCGCTTCGCCGGGGCCCGCCGGCGCTTCGTCGTCGACGTCGCCGGTCAGCTCGCCGCCCTCCACGCCGTGCCGGTCGACGAGTTGCCCCCCTTGCCCGCCGACGATCCCCTCGACTCGTGGATGGCCATCCACCGGGCCCTGGCCCGCCCCGTCCCCGCCTTCGAGATCGCCGCCCGCCATCTGGCCATGACCCGCCCCGAAACGGGGCCGCGTGCGCTCGTCCACGGCGACTTCCGCCTGGGCAACCTGCTCGTCGACGACGGGGGACTGGTGGCCGTCCTGGACTGGGAGCTCGCCCACCTCGGCGATCCGGCCGAGGACCTGGGCTGGTTGTGTGTCCGCTCGTGGCGTTTCGGGGGTCCCCGTCCCGTGGCGGGCCTGGCCGAACGCCGGGACCTGCTCGACGCCTACGCCGCCGCCGGGGGA
>RFFY01000248.1 GCA_003697065.1 Actinomyces sp.
ATCCGGGTGTTCGACCTGTGGGTGCACATCCGCGACTGCACCATCCCGCTGGGACGCGAGACCAACGACGGGGGCGATCCGGCCGAGCTCGCCGTCGACGAGGTCGAGCGCTCGATCGGCTACATCGTCGGCAAGAAGATCGGTCTACCGGACTCGATGAGCATCCGCTTCGATCTGACCGGCCCCGTCTTCCGCTCGATCGCCGTGGTGGTCGACGGCCGGGCCCGTGCCGTCGGCCCCGCCGACCTCGACGATCCCGACGTGGTGGTCACCGCCGACTCGACCGCCTTCGTGATGCTGGCGTGCGGGCGTCTCGACCCTCAGGAGATGATCGACGCCGGTCGCATCTCGTGGTCCGGCAACGCCGAATGGGGCGAGAAGGCGGCCCGCAACCTGCGCTTCACCATGTGAGTGCGGGTCGCCGCTCACGCACCGGCCGGGACCGTCAGGCCAGGACCTCGTCGGCGATCAGCTCGAGCGAGCGCCACGCCGCCGCCGGGGGGATACCCCCGCACAGAGGCTGCAGGGACAACACGCCGTGGGCGGCCAGCAGCTCCCGGGCACCCGCCGGGGTGACGATGCGGTAGTTGCCCTCCTCGGCCCGCAGCTCCTCGACGCTGGTGGCGCGCGAGATGGTGGCGGCGGTGCTGTCGCCCATCCATGCGGCGTAGGACCGGGCGTCGTGGAGGAGGTAGGGCCCCAGCTCCCACCAGGCCCGGTCGGGGTCGTCACTCACGAGGACCGACAGGGGCAGTCCCTCGGGCGGGGCGAACACGAGACCCGGGGCGTTGCCGACCCGTTCGGCCTCGGCGTCGTAGGCCGCCACCAGGTCGTCGCCGCCCCGCTGGGGCGAGAACACCAGCCCGAGGCGGGCCGCCCGGCGGGCGGCCGCCACCGAGCCGCCGCCGTAGGCGAGCAGGGGCCCGCCCGGGGTGGCCGGCAGGGGGGTGACGGCGACCCGGCGGCCGCGCCAGGTGAAGCGCTCGCCCCGCCAGGCCCGCCGCACGACCTCGAGGCGTTCCTCGAGTTCGGCCCCCCGCCGCCGCCGGTCGACGCCGTAGAGGGCGTACTCCTCGTCGCGGTAGCCGAGACCGACGGTGGCGCTGACCCGACCCCCGCTGAGGTGGTCGAGCACGGCCAGGTCCTCGGCCAGACGGACGGGGTCGTAGAAGAGGGCGAGGAGGGCGGCGACGTCGATGGCCACCCGACGGGTGCGGGCGGCGAAGGCGGCGGCCATCACCAAAGGGGAGGGGAGGTAGTCGTCGTCGGCGGCGTGGTGCTCGGACACGACGATGCGGGCCGGTTCGTGCCCGTCGGCCCAGGCGGCCATGTCGAGGGCGGCGGCGTAGAGCTCGCCGGTGCTCGCCGGCGAGAAGGGCGCCCGCCGGAAGTCGAAGCGGAGCAGGAGCACGACGTTCAGCCCTCCCCGCCGTCGGGCCGGTCGTCGCCCAGGTCGGGGGCCCAGGCCGACCCGTTGATGTGGGAGCCGCCGTCGACGAAGAGGGTGTTGCCGGTCAGGTAGCGGCTCTCGTCGGCGGCCAGGAACACGACGACGGGGGCGATGTCGGTCTCGGGGTCGCCGATGCGCCCCATGGGGTTGGCGGCGTCGGCGGCCGCCTCGAGTTCGGGATGGGCGGCCATGACCCGGCGGAAGGCGGCCGACTTGGCGGCGGGGCACACGGCGTTGACCGTGACCCCGTGGGGCGCCCACTCGCGGGCGGCGGTACGGGTGGCCGCCCTCAGGGCCTCCTTGGCGGCGTTGTACTCGGCGGTGCCGACGTGGGCGTCGACCCCGTTGAGGGAGCACATGTTCACGACCCGACCGTGGCCCCGTTCCCGCATGCCGGGGTAGAGGCGGGTCATCAAACGGACGGGCCCGTGGAAGCCGACGGCCATGGCCCGGGCCAGGCCGTCGGGTGTCTTGTGCTCGAAGCGGCTGATCTCGCCGCCGCCCCAGGCGTTGTTGACGCAGATGTCGATGCCGCCCCAGGCGGCGACGGCGGCGTCGGCCAGGGCATCGACGGCGTCGAGGTCACCCATGTCGACCTCGACGAACACCCCGGCCCCACCGAGCTCGTCGGCGGTCCGGCGTCCGGCGTCGGGGTCGATGTCGGCCACCACGACCCGGGCCCCTTCGGCGGCGAACACCCGGGCCAGGCCCCTGCCGATGCCGTCACCGGCGCCGGTGATGACGGCCCGGCGTCCCTCGAGTCGGCCCATGTCGTCCTCCCTCGACCGTCGGTGACCACCTCGTCGGCTCCCGGGGAGTCTGCTGCCCGGGCCCCACCCGCGCCAGACGGACCGGGGTCGGAGAGACGACGCCGCCGGGTCGCCGGGGGACGGCCCGGGTCCGGGGTCAGAGCCCGAGGGTGCAGGGATCGTCGCCGAAGGCGGCGAGGATCCGGCCCGCCGCCTCCTCGAGGCGGGAGCGGTCCAGGGCGCCGCTCACCACCGCCCGCTCGAGAGCGGTCACCGAGGCGCTGGCCGTGTCGAGGCCCCCGGCGATCACCAGGTCCTGCCCGGCCGCCACCGCCAGCACCGCCGCCTCGGGGACGGTCCACGCCGACAGGGCCCCCATGGACAGGTCGTCGCTCATGATCACGCCGTCGAAGGACATCTCGTCGCGGAGCAGGGCCACCGCCGCGGGCGAGAAGGTGGCGGGCAGGTCGCCGGTGAGTCCGGGGACCACCAGGTGGCCGACCATGACGACGGGGACCCGGTCGGCCAGGCGGGCGAAGGGCACGAGATCCCGGGTGCGCATCTCGTCGAGGGGTGTCGTCACCGGCAGGCGCCGGTGGGAGTCGTCGGGTGTGGCGCCGTGCCCGGGAAAGTGCTTGGCGACGGCCAGGACGCCGCCCTCGCTCAGGCCGGCGGCGAAGGCCGCGGCCTGGGTGGCCACGACCTCCGGGTCGTCACCGAAGGTCCGGGAGCGCAGGCCGGCCGAGACCCCCACATCGGCCACGGGCGCCAGCACGACGGTGAAGCCGAGAGCGGCGACGGCCCGGGCCCGCTCCCGGGCCTCGTCCCGGGTGGCGGCGGGGTCGTCGAGGCGGGCCAGGCGACGAGCCGACGGGGCGGCGCCGATCACGGCCTCGAGGCGCTGGACGGCCCCGCCCTCCTCGTCGACGGCGATCACCGGGGTCGGGCTGTGGCCGGCCAGGGGAGCGAGGGCCTCGCCGATGCCGGCGTCGGCGTCACCGATGACGACCACTCCCCCCAGGCGGTCGGCGGCCACGGCGTCGACCACGGCGGGGAGACCACCCTGGGAGGCGGTCGCCACGACGAGACGGGCCGCCAACCTCGACAGGGGGGCGGCGGCCAGACACCGGGCGGGGCCGGGTTGCGTGGTGCTGGTGGTGACCGTGGAGGCGGGGGGTGGTGGGGTCGCGGGGACGGTGGTGGTCGCCACGCTCGACACGGGCACGGACACGGGCGCGTCGACGGCGCCCGGAGCGGTCGCCTGGGCCCCGCCCGAGCTCGAGCAGGCGGCGGCGAGGAGGGCGCCGGCCCCGACGACAAGGGCGACCCGGAGGCGCCGCGTGGGGGAGATCCGGTCGACGGGCACCCCGTGACGCTAACGGCTGCCCGTGGCTTCACCGGGTGCGGGCCGGGCGTCGCCTACTCTGCGCCCATGGGGGTACACGCCCGGTTCGTGCTCGTCGCTCTCCTCCCCCTCGCCGCCGCCTGCGGTGGGGGCGGGACCGACGAACCCGCCACCGCCCCCACCACCACGGCCTCCTCCACGACGGCTCCCACGACCACCAGCACCACCACCACGACGACCACCACACTCGAGCCCGCCCTCGCCGATCTCGGTCCCCCCACCCTCGACGAGGCCTCCCATCTCTCCACCGTCGGCCTCGACACCGTGACCTTCGGCATGACGGTGGCCACCGCCCAGGAGGCGGCCGGCACCGCTCTCGTCCCCCTCGATCCCCTGGGCGACTGCTACCGCGTCGCTCCCGTCGACGCTCCCGAGGGCATCGTCTTCGTCGTCTCCGAGGGCACCATCGAGCGGGCCGACATCACCGCCGGCCCGGTCACGACGCGTAGCGGGGTCGGGATCGGCACCCCCGAGTCCCGCGTCATCGAGCTCTTCGGTGACCGGATCGAACGTCAGGTCAGCGCCGACGGCAGGGTCGCCCTGGTGTTCGTCCCCCGCGACCCCAACGACGCCGCCTTCCGGGTCGTCTTCGACATCGACGACGGGGTGGTGTCGTCCCTGAGGGCCGGGCGGGTCCCCCTGGTCTTCGCCGAACCCCCCTGTCCGGGCGCCTGAGGGGCCGGGGGCCGCCGCCACGCCGGGCGCGGGTCAGCCCCCGTCGGCGGGAGCGGGGAGGTCACGGGCGAAGGCGCCGCAGTCCACGTCGATCGAGCCGAAGCCGACGAACTCGCCGGTGCCGGTGTCGAGGTCGAGGTTCCGCACGAAGCGGATGGCCCCGGCGGCCACCCGGTGGCCGGTGACGAAGACCTCGAGGCGCTCGTCGAGGCTGGCCTCGAGGAGCTCGGTCGACTCGCCGTCCTCGACGGTCACGGCGATGTAGGGATCGGCCAGATGGGCCTGGAAATAGACCTCCACGGACCGGCCCGAGGGTTCGAGGGTCCCAACGGCGGCGATCTCGACCTCGCCGGCCCCGGGGGCGACGCAGGCGGCATCGAGGGCGGCCGTCTCGTCGTCGATGCGCAAGGTGCCGTGGGACACCACCGTGTCGACCTCCCCGGACGCGGCGGCGGGGGCCGAGCTGGCGGGCGCCGGATCACCGCCGGCTCCCTCACCGGAGGCGCAGGCGGCGGCGCCGACGGCGAGGGCCGCGGCGACGGCGGCGCGTCGAGAAAGCGGGCCCCACGCCATCGCCGGCAGTGTAGGTGGAGCCCCGGC
>RFFY01000249.1 GCA_003697065.1 Actinomyces sp.
CGCCCCTCGGCCACCGCCTCCTCCAGTTCGGTGCGGCGACGGGCCACGCGAGGGTCGGCCAGGGCCCGCTCGAGGAGGCGCTCGACGAGCAGGGCCCGCATCCACTCGAGCTGTTGGCGGCGCCGTCGGGCGGTGAACTCGCCCGCCGCCTCCAGGGCGCTCCGGTGTTCCTCGACGAGGTCCCACACCTCGTCGAGTCCCTCGCCGGTGAGAGCCGAGCAGGTGACGACACGGGGACGCCACGAGGGCGTGGCCGGTGCCAGCAGCTCGAGGGCCCGCCGGTACTCGGCGGCCGCCAGGCGGGCGGCGGTGACGTTGTCGCCGTCGGCCTTGTTGACCGCCACCACGTCGGCGAGCTCCAGGACCCCTTTCTTGATGCCCTGGAGTTCGTCGCCGGCGCCGGCGAGCATCAACACGAGGTAGGTGTCGACCATCCCGGCCACGATGGTCTCGCTCTGGCCGACCCCCACCGTCTCCACGATGACGACGTCGTGACCCGCCGCCTCGAGCACGATGATCGATTCCCGGGTGGCCCGGGTGACCCCGCCCAGCGTCCCCGACGACGGGGAGGGCCGGATGAAGGCGCGGGGATCGGCGGCCAGCCGCGCCATGCGGGTCTTGTCACCCAGGATCGAACCCCCCGACCGGCTGCTCGAGGGGTCGACGGCCAACACGGCGACCCGGTGCCCTCCCGCGGTGAGACGCGAACCGACGGCCTCGATGAAGGTCGACTTGCCCACCCCGGGGACTCCGGTGACACCGACCCGGTGGGACCGGCCGGCGTGGGGCAGGAGACGGGTCAGGAAATCCTCGGTGAGGCGCCGATGGTCGGGGCGGGTCGACTCGACGAGGGTGAGGGCACGGCCGACGGCGGTGCGGTCCGCGGCCACGACGCCCTCGGCGAGTGCCCCCGGGTCGATCGTCTGCGCCACGCCGGCCGACCCTAGCGCCCCGCCCGCGTCGCCCCCGTCTCGACGGCCGGGTGGCGACCGTGTAGTCACGGCCCATGCCCGCCGGCCGTCACGACGCCGATCCGCCGCCGTCACCGTGGCGGGTGTATCTCCTCGTGGCCGGCGCCGTCCTGCTCGCCACCGTGAACTTCTCCGTCGTCTTCGTCGCCTTCGGCGACATCCGCGACACCTTCGCCACCTCGGGCAGCGCCGTCTCCTGGGCGTTGACGGCCTTCTCCATCACCATCGCCGCCCTCCTCGTCCCCGGCGGATGGCTGGCCGACCGTGTCGGCCGGGCCCCCACCTTCCTCGTGGGCTTCGGCCTGTTCATCGCCGGATCCGCCCTCGTGGCCGTCGCCCCGACGGTGCCGGTCCTCGTCGGCGCCCGCGTCGTGCAGGCCGCCGGCCTGGCGCTCGAGTCCCCGGCCGCCCTGGCCATCGTGCTCGACGCCTTCCCCGCCCGACGACGGTCGACCGCCGTGGGCGCCATGGGGGCCGTCGGCGGGGTCGCGGCCGCCATCGGCCCCGTCGTCGGTGGCGCCCTCGTCGACACCATCGGGTGGCGCCGCACCTTCGCCCTCAACGTGCCGCTCGGCCTCGCCGTCCTCGTCGCCGTGCGGGGACGCCTTCCCGCAGGGCGGGCACCGGTGGCGGCGGGCCCGCCCGACCTCGTGGGCGCCGGCGCCCTCGTCGTCGGGGTCGGCGCCCTGGCCCTGGGGATCGTGCAGAGCGACGACTGGGGCGTCGGCGACCCCCGCACCCTCGCCGCTCTCGCCGTCGCCGTCGTGGCCCTCACCGGCCTCGTACACCGGTCCCGCCGCCACGCCGAGCCGATCCTGCACCTTCCCCTCTTCGAGCTCCACGACTTCCGTCTCGGCACGGCGCTCTCCTTCGTCCTCGCCGGCAACTTCGGGGGCACCTTCCTCGCCTTCATCACCCTGCTCACCGACGCCTGGGGCCTGTCCCTGTTCCGCGCCGGACTCGCCGTGGCGGTCATTCCCGCCATCGGTGGCCCCCTGTCCGTCGTCGCCGGTCGTCTCGCCGACCAGCGGGGCCACCGGGCCGTCATCGTGCCCGGGGCCGTGTGCATGGGCGCCGCCGGGGTGTGGATGTTCGCCTCCGTGTCGTCGACCCGCGAGCTGACGGGCCTGTGGTTGCCCGTCGCGGTCCTCTACGCCACCGGCGTGGGGCTGGCCCACGCCGCCTGCCAGGCGGCGGCCCTCGCCGAGGCACCCTCCGGGCGTCTCGGCGTGGCGAGCGCCATGAGCCGCATCGCCCAGGAGATCGGCAACACCATCTCGGTGGCCATCGTCATCGCCGTGCTGGCCCACGCCGCCGACCCGGTCGCCGGGACCCGGGGGGTCATGGTGCTGCTGGTGGGGATCTCGGCGGCGAGCATCCCCCTGGGCCTGGCCCTTCGCTCCCGGGGGGCGGGGCCGGTCACGGGAACCCGACCCGCCCCGGGGGGCTGATCCCGTCCGCGCCTCCACGCCCCCGTTCGGGGGTGGCGCGGACTAACGTCCGGCCATGGACGAACTGTGGCGGATGTCGGCCGGTGAGCTGGCGGCGGCGATCGCCCGCCGCCAGGTCTCGAGTCGCGAGGTGGTCGAGGCCCACCTCGCCCGCATCGAGGAGGTGAATCCCCGGGTCAACGCCGTGACACGGGTCCTGGCCGACGAGGCCCTGGCGGCCGCCGACGCCGCCGACCGCGACCTGGCGGCCGGCGCCTCGACCGGCCCGCTCCACGGCGTGCCCTTCACCATCAAGGAGAACATCGACGTGGCGGGCACGGCGACGACCTCGGGCGTGCCGGCACTCGCCGACGCCGTGGCCGACACCGACGCCCCCACCGTCAGCCGTCTGAAGGCGGTCGGCGCCATCCCCCTGGCCCGCACCAACCTCCCCGAGATGGGACTGCGCATCAGCACCGACAATCCCCTGCACGGCCTCACGCGCAACCCGTGGCATCCCGACCTCACCGCCGGGGGATCCAGCGGCGGCGAGGGCTCGGCCCTGGCCACCGGGATGAGCCCCCTGGGTCTGGGCAACGACCTGGGCGGCTCCCTGCGCAACCCGGCCTTCTGCTGCGGCATCACCTCCCTCAAGCCCACCCCCGGCCGGGTCCCCCAGGCCACCGTCATCCCACCCGTCGACCCGCCCTTGGCGATGCAGCTCATGTCGGTGACGGGCCCCATGGCCCGGCGGGTCGGCGATCTGCGCACGGCGCTCACCCTCGTGGCGGGTCGCGACCTCCGCGACCCCGAGTCGGTCGACGCCGTGCTCGCCGGTCCGGCACCGCCACGGCGTCGCGCCGCACTCGTGCCCACCCTGTCCCACGTCGCCGTCGACCCCGCCATCAGCGACGCCGTGCGGCGCGCCGGGGACGTGCTCGCCGACGCCGGCTGGGAGGTGATCGAGGCCGAGCCTCCCGAGCTCGAACTGGTGGGCGAGCTGTGGTCGCGGATCCTGACCGCCGACGTGGCGGCCCTGCGGCCCCTCATCGGCGAGCTCATGAGCGACGAGGCCCTGTCCCTGCTCGACACCTTCATCGCCGCCTACCCGCCCGCCGAGATGCCGGCCGCGATGGTGCACGTCGAACGCCACCGCCTCGTGCGGGCCTGGTCGGCCTTCCTGTCCGAGCACCCCGTCCTCGTCACCCCGACCTGGCCCCAGCCCCCCTTCCCCCACGGCGCCGACCTCGACATCGAGGTGACCACGAGCCGGCTCCACCTCATCACGCCCGGCAACCTCCTGGGTCTGCCCTCGTGCGCCGTCCCCACCGGCGTCGCCGACGGGATCCCCACCGGCGTCCAGGTCTACGCCGATCTGTGGCGCGAGGACCTGTGCCTCGACGCCGCCGAAGTCATCGAGGACGCCCTCGGCGTGATCACCCCCATCGACCCCACCTTCTGACCGCCGCCGCATGGACCTCACCGACGCTCTCGACTGGCTGGAGCGCCGCCACCACGGCGTCCTCGTCACCTTGCGGCGCGACGGCCGCGCCCAGACCTCCGACATCGTCTACGCCGTGGGGACCGCGCCGACCGGCACCGTCTCCGCCGAGCGGGTGGTGCGCATGTCGGTGTGCACCCACCCCGACGACCCCGTCGCCGACGAGCTCGCCGCCGTGTACCGGGCCGTGGCCGGGGGCGAGCACCCCGACTGGGGTGACTTCCGACGGGCCATGGTGACCGAGCGGCGTCTGGTCGCCCGCCTTGTCCCGGCGACGGCCGTCGGCCAGATCCATCCCCCGACCTGAGTCCCCGTGCCGCCGGACCGACCGGGGATGCACGCCCCGGGCGGTGACGGCTCAGAGGAACTCGGCGAGATCCAGCTCGCGTACGGCTCGACCGAAACGCTGGTTCATGACGTCGAGCAGGGCCCTCTGGCGGGGGTCGTCGAGGTCCATGCCCCGACTCGCCACGACGGGGTACACCAGGCAGAACAGGGCGGCCGCCCGGTAGTCGTCCCAGGCCCCGGTGGTGTCGGCCTCGGTGACCCCGCCGGCGTGGAGGCCGCTCAGCCAACGGTCGAACAGGTCCCGTTCGTGGGCCGAGGCGACCTCGGGGGCCAGGCTCATGGTGACGAAGTAGGCGAGGTCGTAGGCGGCCCGGCCGGCGCCGATGAGCTGGAAGTCGAGCAGGGCGACCGACCCGTCGTCGGCGAAGAAGATGTTGTCGGCCCGGTAGTCGCCGTGGGCCACCGTGGTCGGACCCGAGGCCAGACGGTCGAGCAGGCCCGGCAGCAGGTCGGTCCACCGGGGACCAACGGTGAGCACCTCGGGGGCGAGATCGAGCCCGGTGGTCACCTTCTCCCAGCCCTCGGCGAACACGGCGGGAAGGACGGCGGGGTAGATCGGATCGCCCAGGCTGACGGCCACGCCCTCGTCGACGAGGGCTTCGGCCTCGCCCCAGAAGGCGGCGTGCCAGGCGGCCAACTCGTCGACGGCCCGGGCGGCGTCGGCGGCCTCCATGCCCACGATCTGGTCGACGGACCGGCAGTGACCGAGGTCCTCCATCACCACGACGAAGCGTCCGCCCTCGGGGTCGACGTCGGCGTACCAGTAGGTCGGCACGCGGATCGGGGAGCGGGCGGCGAGTCGCTCGAAGAAGCGGACCTCGCGCACGTACATGCGCAGCACCGTCGAGGTGAACACGGCCTCGGGGGCCAGGGCCGGAAGCTTGACGATGAGGGTCGGCGGGCAGTCACGACCCTCGAGGCGGACCCGGTAGACGGCGCTCGACACCCCTATACCCACCCCGATCTGTTCCACGGCGATGGTGTCGATGTCGAGACCGGTGACCTCGGCCAGCCAGGCGGCGTCGATGTCGTCGATCCCTTCGGGCAGGGGGCGCCCCATGTCCTCTCCTTCGACCGGTGCGGTGGCGCCGGCGATTGTCGCGCCCCTCGCATCCCCCGTCGACCGCTACAGCCGGCGAGGGCGCGCCGCCGGGTGTCGACCGGCCCGTCCGTCCGCCCCGGGCGAGCGCCTAGCGGCCCGCCTCGAGGAGATCGAGGAGCTCGTCGGCGGCACCGGAGATGACGGTGCCGGGTGGGTACACGGCCACCGCTCCCGCCTCGAGCAGGGCGGGGACGTCGTCGGGGGGAACCACCCCGCCCACCACGATCAGGATGTCGCCGCGGCCGAGCTCGTCGAGTTCACGCCTCAGCTCGGGGACGAGGGTCAGGTGACCGGCCGCCAGCGAGGAGACGCCCACCACGTGGACATCGGCTTCGACCGCCTGGCGGGCCACCTCGGCCGGGGTGGCGAAGAGGGGTCCTATGTCGACGTCGAAGCCGAGGTCGGCGAAGGCCGTGGCGATCACCTTCTGGCCCCGGTCGTGGCCGTCCTGGCCGATCTTGGCCACCAGGATGCGGGGTCGCCGCCCGTGGCGCTCGGCGAAGTCCGCCGTGCGGCGACGGACCCGCTCGACCCCGTCGTCGTCGCCGATCTCGCTGCTGTACACGCCCTCGAGGGTACGGACCGTGGCGGTGTGGCGCCCGAACACCTTCTCGAGGGCGGCGCTCATCTCGCCCACCGTGGCGCCCACCCTGGCGGCGTCGACCGCCGCCGCCAGCAGGTTGCCCTCACCGCTGGCCGCGCACCGGGTCAGGGCGGCGAGGGCGGCGTCGACGGCGTCGCTGTCGCGCTCGGCGCGCAGGCGCTCGAGCTTGGCGATCTGGGCCTCGCGCACGGCGGCGTTGTCGACCTTGAGGACCTCGACGGGGATCTCGTCGTCGACCCGGTACCGGTTGACGCCGATCACCACCTGCTGGCCCGAGTCGATCCGGGCCTGGGTACGGGCCGCCGCCTCCTCGATGCGCAGCTTGGGCAGCCCGGCCTCGATGGCCGCCGCCATGCCCCCCAGCTCCTCGACCTCGGCGATGTGCTCGCGGGCCCGGGCGGCCAGGTCGGCGGTGAGGCGCTCGACGTGCCAGCTTCCGCCCCACGGGTCGGCGGGACGCAGTGTGCCGGATTCCTGCTGGAGCAGGAGCTGGGTGTTGCGGGCGATGCGGGCCGAGAAGTCGGTGGGCAGGGCCAGGGCCTCGTCGAAGGCGTTGGTGTGCAGGGACTGGGTGTGCCCCTGGGTGGCGGCCATGGCCTCGATGCAGGTCCGCATGACGTTGTTGAAGGGGTCCTGGGCGGTGAGGGACCAGCCGCTGGTCTGGGAGTGGGTCCGCAGCGACGAGGAGCGGGGGTCGCGGGGCCCGAAGTCGGCCATGAGCTCGGACCACAGGAGACGGGCCGCCCTCAGCTTGGCGATCTCGGCGAAGAAGTTCATCCCGATGCACCAAAAGAAGCTGAGGCGCGGAGCGAAGGCGTCGATGTCGAGGCCCGCCGCCAGGCCCGCCCTCACGTACTCGACCCCGTCGGCGAGGGTGTAGGCGAGTTCGAGGTCGAGGGTCGCCCCGGCCTCCTGCATGTGGTACCCGGAGATGGAGATCGAGTTGAACCGGGGCATGTGGCGGGACGTGTAGGCGAAGATGTCCGACACGATCCGCATGCTCGGGCGCGGGGGGTAGATGTAGGTGTTGCGGACCATGAACTCCTTGAGGATGTCGTTCTGGATGGTCCCGGTGAGCTTCTCGGGGGGGACCCCCTGCTCCTCGGCGGCGACGATGTAGAGGGCCATGATCGGCAACACGGCGCCGTTCATGGTCATCGACACGCTCATCTGGTCGAGGGGGATGCCGTCGAAGAGCTGGCGCATGTCGAGGATCGAGTCGATCGCCACCCCGGCCATCCCGACGTCGCCGGCGACGCGGGGGTCGTCGGAGTCGTAGCCCCGGTGGGTGGCGAGGTCGAAGGCGATCGACAGGCCCTTCTGGCCGGCCGCCAGGTTGCGCCGGTAGAAGGCGTTCGACTCCTCGGCGGTGGAGAAGCCGGCGTACTGGCGGATCGTCCACGGGCGGGTGACGTACATGGTGGGGTAGGGCCCACGCACGTAGGGAACGACGCCGGGGTGGGTGTGCACGAAGTCGCAGTCGGCGATGTCGTCGGGGGTCGACACGGGCCGCACGTCAATGCCTTCGGGTGTGTGCCAGCCGGGAGCGTCGGCGAGGGAGGGCGCCCCGACGGGGGAGGCGGGAGCGTCGGGGTCGGTGAGTTCGACGTGGGTGAAGTCGGGTATCGCCATGGTCGGTGCGCCGTTCAGGTCAGGTGTCGTTCACACGAGGCTGCCGTTCACATCAGGGTGATCGTGCCGCCGTCGACGACGACGACCGAACCGGTCATGAAGGTGTTGGTGACGCAGGCCATCACCGCCCGGGCACAGTCCTCGGGGGTACCGGACCGGCGGACCGGGGTGAGGGCGGCCATGGCCGCGTGGAGGTCGTCCCAGTCCGCCGTCCACGGGGTGGCGACGAGGCCGGGGGCGACGGCGTTGACCCGCACGGGTCCGCAGTGTTTGGCCAGATCCACGGTGAGCAGGTTGAGGGCGGCCTTCGACATGCCGTAGGCGATCGAGGAGCCCACGGGTCGCAGACCGGCGATGGAGGTGATGTTCACCACGTTGCCGTCGGGCGAGCGGCGCAGGTGGGGCATGGCGGCCCGGGTGAGCCACCAGG
Organism: Actinomyces sp.; assembly: GCA_003697065.1. Lineage (GTDB taxonomy): Bacteria > Actinomycetota > Acidimicrobiia > Acidimicrobiales > Aldehydirespiratoraceae > J010. The sequence goes on from RFFY01000249.1 coordinate 8,019, forward strand.
TCCCGAACACGTTGACCTCGAAGGTCCGCCGGAGGATGTCGTCGGTGAGGGCGTCGAGGTCGTCGTGAGGGACGCGGGTGGTCCAACCGGCGTTGTTGACGAGGATGTCGAGGCGCCCGTAGGTGTCGAGGGCGGCGGCGACCAGTTCCCGGTCGGCGGCCTCGTCGGTGATGTCGGCCTGCACGTAGACGGACGGGGTGGAGAGGCTCTCGGCGACGGCCCGGCCGGCGTCGACGGAACGGGCCGAGTTGACGACGACGTGCACACCACGGTCGGCGAGGTGGCGGGCGGTGGCCTCGCCGATGCCCGAGGAGGCCCCGGTGACGATGGCCACCCGGCCCGTGAGGTCGGTGTCGGTGGAGCTCATGCGGTGTCCTCGCTCGTGGACGACTCGGGCCCGAGGCCGAGCCAGGCGTGCAGGGTGTCCAAAGCGGCCGCCACGTCGAGCCCGGGAGACCAGACGGCGTCGGCGGGGAGGTCGGCGGGTGGGGTCCCGGTGGTGGCGACGACGATCCGGGCGACACCGGTGTCGCGCAGGGCGGTGACGGTCGCCGCCACCCGGGTGGCGTCGGTCCCGGTGCCGGGGGTGACGACGACGACCTCGTGGCCGGCGTCGGCGGCGAGGGCTGCGGCCTCGACCGGGGAGGCGGCGCCGTCGCCGTCGGGGCCGTCGACGGCCACCCCGCCGACGGCGCACAGGTTGGTGGCCCAGGTCGAGTGCGCCGTGTGGGTGGCGAGGGGGCCGAGGGGCACGAGGCCGACGGTCGGTCGGCGGCCGGTGCGGGCCCGGTGAGCCTCGGCGATGTCACGGCGCGCTTCGAACACGGCGGCGGGACGACGCAGGGGCAGCTCGCCCGGGCCGCGCAGCTCGAGGGGCTCGCGCCGGGGTGGGTCGGCGTCGAGGAGGGGGAAGTCGGACACGCCGGTGACGAGTTCACGTCGGTGGACGAGGTCGTCGAGGCGGGCCCGCCAGGCCTCGTCGAGGGCGGCTCGGGCCGATCCGTCGGCGACCAGGGCGAGGAAGCCGCCCCCGGCCTCGATGCGGCGGAAGGTCTCCCAGGCGGCGCCGGCGAGCCGGTTGGTGAGGGACTCGACCCAAAAGGACCCGCCGGCGGGGTCGACGATGCGGGCCAGGTGGGATTCGGCGACGGCCAGGTGACCCGTGTTGCGGGCCAGGCGACGTCCCAGGGCGTCGGGGCGGCCGGCGACGACGTCGAAGGGCCACACGGCCACGGCGTCGGCCCCGGCGACACTGGCGGCGACGGCGGCGACGGTGGCGCGCAGGAGGTTCACCCACGGGTCGTGGCGGGCGTACATCGACACGGGGGTGACGGCACCGATGCGGGGGCGGCGCCCGTCGGGGGGCACGCCGCAGGCCCCGAGGAGGCGGTCGAGCAGGCGTCGCAGGGCCCGCAGCGAGGCGATGGTGGCGAACTGGTCGACGCCGGCGGGATGGCGCATCTCGACCAGGGAGGCGAAGCGGTCGGGCGCCACCCCGGCACGGTCGAGGGCACGCAGGTACTCGGCGGAGGCGGCGAGACTCCAGGCGAGGCAGGTGACGTCGGTGGCCCCCGCCTCGGCCCAGGCGACGGCGTCGACGGTGACGACGCTGCGGGGGGCGGCGTCGGTGCCGTCGACCTCGGCCGCCCAGGCGACGGTGGCGGCGAGGCGTTCGGTGACCGTGGCGGGATCGAGGCCCTGGCGCAGGGCGGCACCGACGGGGTCGAGACCGGCACCGACGCCGGCGGGGGTCGAGCGGGCGGCGGCGAGCTCGACCAGGGCCCGGGCCCGTTCGGGGTCGGCGTGGGGGGCCCAGCCGGCTCGGGCCGCGGCGAGGTCGACGTCGGCGAGAGCGGTGTCGAGCCAGGAACGGATCGGTTCGGGTGCGGGGCCGGCGGTGACGAGCTCGATCGACGTCACCCCGCCGGCAAGCTCGTCGAGGAGTTCACCGGCGCTGCGGGTGGGGTCGGGGTGCACCGGGTGGAGGGCCCGGATGTCCCAGCCCCACGCCAGACGGTCGGTGTCGAGGCGACCCCGGGTGGAGGGGGGTGTGTCGGGCAGGAGGGCGGAGGGGACGGTGTCGGGGTCGTCGGCGGTGTAGAGGGGGTCGATGCGCAGGCCGTCGCGGGTGGTGGCGACGAGGACCTCGTCGAAGGGGCGACCGTCCAGGAGGCGCTCGACGGCGGCACGCCAGGCCCGCGCCGACTCCTCGATGTCCCACCGCGTCGTCATCGGGCGCACGCTAGCGGCCCCGGTCCGCCACCTCCGAACCGCCGCCGACGTCCCCTCCCCCCGGGTGACACGGGCCACAGGCAAGTTCTGCAACACAGTGTTGCAGAACTCGGGACGGCGCCTACCCTGATCCCGACCTCCCCCCACGACGCAGAGGAGTCCCCGTGTCCCCCCTCCCCTACGAC
>RFFY01000250.1 GCA_003697065.1 Actinomyces sp.
ACGAGGATCACCAGGGCGGCGGCGAGCAGGGTGATGGTCGCCACCGTGCGGGCCTCGGCGAGGCTGACGTCGTGCATGCGTCGGGTCGCCTCGTAGGCGACGAAGGCGCCGGTGCCGGCCACCAGGCCGGCGGGGAGGGAGAAGGCGAGCACCCGGCGCAGGAAACCGGGACGGACCAGGGCCTCGTTGGGGGCGAGGGCCAGGAAGAAGCCGGGGACCCCGATCGAGAAGGTGCCGACCAGGGTGAGCTGGCGGGGCAGGAAGGGGAAGGGCGACCCGGCGGCCGCCACCAGGGCCGTGACGAGCACGGCGTAGCAGGCCTTGGTGATGAACAGGTTGGCCACCCGCTCGATGTTGTTGATGACCCGGCGGCCCTCGGCCAGGACCCGGGGGAGGGTGGCGAAGCGGTTGTCGAGCAGGACGAGCTGGGCGACGGCGCGGGTCGACGCCGATCCCGATCCCATGGCGATGCCCATGTCGGCGTCCTTGAGGGCGAGGACGTCGTTCACCCCGTCACCGGTCATGGCGACGGTGTGGCCCCGTGACTGCAGGGCGTGGACCATGGCCCGCTTCTGGTGGGGGGTGACCCGGCCGAAGACGGTGTGGCTCTCGCAGGCGTCGGCGAGAGCGACGGGGTCGTCGGGCAGGGTCCGGGCGTCGACGGCGGTGCCCACGTCGGCGACCCCGGCGCGACGGGCGACGGCGGCGACGGTGGCGGGATGGTCGCCGGAGATGATCTTGAGGGTCACGCCCTGGGCCCGGAAGTAGGCGAGGATCTCCGGGGCGTCGGGACGGACGGTGTCCTCGAGCAGGATCAGGGCCACGGGGTGTCGCCGGGCGGGTAGGCGGTCGCCGTCCCAGGGTTCGTCGGCGCGGGCGACGAGCAGGACCCGCCGGCCCGCCTCGGTCTCGGCGGCAGCGCGCGCCCGGACCTCGTCGTCGCCGGGCCCCAGCAGGATGTCGGGGGCCCCGAGGAACCAGTGGCCGCGACCGTCGAAGGACGCCGCCGCCCACTTGCGGGCCGACGAGAAGGGCAGGGTGGCGGTGGGCCGCCAGTCGGGGGGAGGCGGATGGTGGGCGGCGATGGCGGCGAGGGTGGGGTTGGGATCGGGGTCGACGCCGCCCAGGGCACCCAGAGCGGCGGAGGCGAGGTCGACGTCGATCCCGTCGAGCACCTCCAGCCCGGCGTAGGTGATCTCGCCGGTGGTGATGGTGCCCGTCTTGTCGAGACACAGGACGTCGACCCGGGCCAACAGCTCGACCGAGGCCAGCTCCTTGGCCAGGGCCCGCCGCCGGGCCAGGGCGATGACACCGGTGATGAACGAGAGGCTCGTCAACAGCACCAGACCGTCGGGGACCATGGCGACTGCGGCCGCCACGGTGCCCTGAAGGGCGTCCTGCCAGCGGTCCTCGGTGTCGAGGAGGCGCAGGAGCAGGAGGATCCCGACGGGGGGGATGATGACGGTGAGCCAGCGCAGGATGACGTTGACGCCGCCGCGGAGCTCGCTGTCGGCGAGCTTGAAGCGTCGGGCTTCCTCGGAGAGGCGGGCGGCGTAGGCCTCGGGGCCGATGCGGGTGGCGCGGTAGTGACCGGACCCGGCGGAGACGAACGAGCCCGACAGGACCTCGTCGCCGGGGTCCTTGGGCACGGGGTCGCTCTCGCCGGTGAGGAGGGATTCGTCGACCTCGAGCCCGACCTCGTCGACCACCACGCCGTCGACGACGATCTGGTCGCCCGGCCCGACCCGCAGGAGATCGTCGGCGACCACCTCCGACACGGCCACCTCGTGCTCGGTGCCGTCGCGGATGACACGGGCCCGGGGAGCGGACAGCACGGCCAGTTCGCCCAGGGTGCGGCGGGCTTGGAGTTCCTGGGCGATCCCGATGACCGAGTTGGACACGACGACCCCGGCGAAGAGGGCGTCCTGGGGATAGCCGGCCACCAGGATGAGCACGAAGAGCACCCCGATGATCCCGTTCACGGGGGTCAGGACGTTGGCCCGGACGATCTCGGCGGTGGTACGGACCGGGGCGTCGGGGACGGCGTTCACCCGTCCCTGACGGATGCGTTCGGCCACCTCGACGCTGGTCAGGCCCCTGAGGTGGTCGGGACGAACGGCTCCCGTGACCGGCGGTTCGACTCCGCTCATCGCGGGGCGCCGTCGTCGTGGAAGCGGAAGCCGTCGGCGGCCATGACGAGACGGTGGCGGGGTCCCGGTCGGGTGGGATCGGCGGATTCGTAGCCGGCGTCGCCTTCCCACAAGGCGACGGGTCCCTCGGGGAGTCGGGCGACGCGGGTCCGGTAGCGCCGCACCGGTCCGGCGGCGAGGGCGGCCAGAGCGGCGTCGACGTCGGCGTGGGCCGACAGGGTGTGCAGGGTCACCCAGGTGGGCGGGGCGAGCTCGATCTCGCCGGCGTCGCGGCGGGTCAGGGCGTCGGCCGGACGCATCCACTGGTGGTGGACGATCTCGCCCCGGTCGATCTCGACCGTCTCGGTGCCGGCGCGGGCGGCGAAGAACCAGGTGGCGAAGCGCTTGGGGGCGATGGGCGGCGGCACCCAGTGGGCGAAGGGGACGAGGGTGGCGGGGTCGACGACCAGGGCGGCCTCCTCGCCCGCCTCCCGGGCGGCGGCGTGACGGGCGGCGCCTTCGAGCCCGGGCCGGCCGGCGGCCCGGGCCGCCTCGTGGTCGGCCTCGTCGATGCGGCCACCGGGGAAGACCCACATCCCGCCGAAGGCGATGCGGCTGTTGCGCCGCAGCATGAGGGTCTCGAGCCCGGTGGGACCGTCGCGCAACACGACGACCGTGGCCGCGGGGATGGGAGGTGTCTCGTCTCGGTCCCGGGCCTCGCGTGCCCAGCGGTCGAACAGGGCCGTGGGGCCACCGTCGCCGCCCGTCTCCCGGGGACCGGCGGGGTCGGCGGGCGGGATGGCGTGGTCGGGCGGTGTGGGCTCGTCGTCGGGGGCGTCGCTGGTCACGCGATCAGCTTGTCATGGCGTCGGGGGCCGATGGTGACCGGCTCCCCGTGCTCACGAGGAGGGCGCCGGCGGGCCGGCGAACCAGGCGCTCTCTTCGACCAGGCGAGACGAGCGCCAGCCGCGGGGGGTGCGGATGAGGTCGTGGTGGTACCAGCCCCCGGTGAACATCACGGTGCCGTCGGCCAGCTTCATCGGGTTGTGGAACATGGCGCTCAACCGACCGATGTCGCCGTCGCCGGTCACCTCGAGCTCGATGTTGGCGACGAGATGCTGGGTGGCGGTGAAGGCGCCCAGGACCTCGTCGAGCCAGGCGACGATCTCGTCGACCGTCCCCGCGATCCCGCCGGCGGAGGTGTAGTCGATGCGGGCGTCGGGGGTGAAGACGCTGCGGTAGAGGTCCCAGTCGCGCCGGTCGACGGCGTGGGCGTAGCGGGTGAGCAGGTCCTCGACCTCGAGACGGTCGGAGATCTCCTGGAGTTCCATGGGGTCACCCTACGGGGGCGGGGCGGACGGCGACCAGAAGGCGATGCGCCCGTCGCCGACGCGGACCGGGTCGGGCAGGGAGGACCGGGGGGCGCGGTCCTGCACGGCGGCGACCGACCCGACGGGCACGGAGGCGGCGGTGGGCAGGAGCCGCGAGCTCCCCGGGAGGCGCACCACCCACACCCCGTCCTCGGAGCCGAAGCGACCGGACACCACGAAGGCGCGGGAGTCGGGTGACCAGCGGCGGGGCGACTCGGCGTACTGCTCGAAGAAGGGGAGATGGTCACGGACCTCGGTGCCGCTCGGACGCAGGGTCGGCCCTTCCGCCCGGCCGCCGCCGCGGTCGACCACGTCCCAGCGCACGCCGCGGGGACCGGGTACCCCCAACAGGAGGTGGGTGCCGTCGGGGCTCCACTCGAGCCACACGACGGGGACGTCGGCGACCCGGTCGCGCTCGCCGGTGGCGAGGTCGACGATCTCGACCACGGCGCCGCTCGTCATGGCCGGCGCCGCGATGGGCCGGGTCGAACCGGCCGTCTCGGGATGGGCGAGGGCGAGCAGGCCCCGGGTGGGGTCGAGGGCCGCCGCCACCGGTGTCGCCACCACCAGGCCGTCGCCCACGGCGCTGGTGACGCCGGTGTCGACGTCGACGGACACGAGGCGGACCCGGTCGGTGGCTGTGCCGTCGGGGGCGTGGCCGAGCACGTGGGTGTCGTCGAGCCACAGGGGTGTGGGGTCGGTCGGCCCGGCGCCCCCAACGGGGTCACCGACCCGTCCGTCGACGGCGACGAGGCGCAGTTCGCCCGACGAGCGCACGGCGAGACGGGAACCGTCGGGGGACCAGGCGATCCACTCGGGACGACCCTCGAGGGCGGTGTCGGGGCCGAGGGCCCGGCCGTCGGCATCCAGCAGGCCCAGGGTGGTGCCGGTGTCGCCCGGTCCCAGGACCGCCAGACAGCAGGCATCCGGGGACCAGGTGGCGAAGAACCAGGGGGTGGCGGTGTCGACCACGGTGGCGTCGAGGGCACCGTCGGTGGGGGCGGTCGGGGCCTCGGCGAGCACGAGGGCATGGGGAGCGTCGCCGTCGTCGCCGTCGATGCCGACGGGGGTGACGAAGGTGGCGGCGACGCGTGTCCCGTCACGGCTCCAGGTGGGTTGGCCGCCGACCCGGTCGTCGTCGAGGTGACCGTGGGGCACGGCGGCCGGTGACATCACCGACAGCCCGTCGCGGTCGATCACGGCGAGGAGGCCGGGCAGGTCGGCGAGGGTCTCGGGGCCGGGCGGGGTTCGGGCCCCGGGCCGGGCCCCGGGGGCCGTGGTGGTGGTCGGGGCGGGCGAGCGGCCCCCGGTGAGCTCGTCGAGGGGGACCGACGAGCACGAGGCGGCGAGAAGGGCGAGGCCGGCGACGAGGAGGGGCACGGTCGGGCATC
>RFFY01000251.1 GCA_003697065.1 Actinomyces sp.
CACCCTCCAGAGCGTCGCCGATCACCTCGGGGTGTCGCGGACGACCGTCTCCAACGCCTACAACCGGCCCGACCAGCTCAGCGCCGAGCTGCGCGCCCGCGTGCTGGCCGCCGCCGCCGAGCTCGGCTATCACGGTCCCGATGCCGCCGCCCGTCAGCTCCGCCGGGGCCGGACGGGGACCCTCGGTGTCGTGCTGACCTCGCGCCTGTCCGACGCCCTCGTCGATGCGGACTCCGCCCTCCTGCTCCGGGGCGCCGCCGTCGCCCTCGAGGAGGCGGCCGCCCGCGGCGCCGGCGCCGGAGCCCACGCCCTGGCCCTCGTGCCCGTCCCGCCCGACACCGACGGTGCCCGCGCCGCCGTGTCCTCGGTCGCCGTCGACGGGTGGCTGCTGTACTCCCTGCCCGACGACCACCCGGCGGTCACCGCCGTCGTCGAACGGGGCCAGCCCGTGGTCGTCGTCGACGAACCCGACCTGGGTGCCGGTGTCTCCTTCGTCGGCGTCGACGACCGCACCGGCGCCCGCCTCGCCGCCGAGCACCTCGTCGAACTCGGTCACCGTCACCTCGGGATCGTCACCCTGCCCCTGGCCACCAGGGCGGTGCCCGGCCCGGTGGCGCCCGCCCGCCTCGCACGTCCCCGCCTGCGCATCCTGCGGGAACGCCTGGCCGGCTGGTTCGAGGTCCTCGACGCCGCCGGGATCGCCGATGTCCCCGTCTGGGAGGCGGCCGCCAACCATCCCGACGCCGGCCGCGAGGCCGCCACGGCCCTGCTCGCCGCCCATCCCGAACTGACCGCGGTCCTGGCGGCGTCGGACCAGCTCGCCATCGGTGTCACCCAGGCGGCCCTGCGCGCCGGCGTGGCGGTCCCCGACGAGCTGTCGGTGGTCGGCTTCGACGACGTTCCCCGGGCCGCCCGCTGGGATCCACCCCTCACCACCGTGCGCCAGCCCCTAGCCGACAAGGGCCGGGCCGCCGTCGAGCTGCTCTTGGCCGAGCCTCGCCGACCGGGAAGCGCCGATCGGACCGACGCCGCGTCGGGGCAGACCCGACACCGGACGTCGCGACGCATCGAGTTCCCGGTCGAACTCGTGGTGCGCGCCTCGACCGCCCCGCCTCGGCGACCCTGACCCGGGGGCCGCCCGGGCGCCGCTCAGTCGGCTCCGGGATCGGGCAGGGGACCGCCCAGCTGTTCGAGTACCCCGGCGAGCAGGGCCCGCCTCTGCTTGAGCTGGTCCCGGAAGGTCGAGCGGTCGGTGTCGGCGATCTCGTGGCTCAGATCCCGCAGGGCCGCATCCAGCAGCTCGCGCACCAGAGCCGCCTCGGCATCGTCGAGTCGGATCTCCACCATGGCGTACCTCACAGATCGGGTGGTCCGGTACCTGTGCCAACGCCCCGCCCTCGCCGCCGATTCCGCTGCCCCCGGTCACCCGATCGGTGCCGGCGGGCCTCTACGCTGCGCCGGGTGAGCCCCACCGTCGACCGCGCCCCCGCCCCGCCCACCTCCCTGGTGGTCATGGCCGCCGGTCTGGGCTCGCGTTTCGGGGGCACCAAGCAGCTGGCCGAGGTCGGCCCCGCCGGTGAGGCCTTCTGCGACTTCGCCATCGCCGACGCCGTCGCCGCCGGGATCGACCGCGTCGTGATGGTGGTGCGCACCGACATCCTCGACGACGTCCGCCGCCACGTCGACGCCCGTCACCCCGACGTCGACGTGCGCTACGTGTGCCAGGACGCACACGGCCCCCGCCGGGCCAAGCCCTGGGGGACGGGTCACGCCGTGCTCGTGGCGGCCCCCGAGGTTCCCGGGCCCTTCCTGGTGTGCAACGCCGACGACTTCTACGGGCGTCGCACCTTCGAGCTCCTCGCCGACGGCCTCGGCGACCTGGCCGACGACCGGGCCCGCCTGGCCGGCTTCCGCCTCGACCACACCCTGCCCGCCAGCGGCGAGGTGAGCCGCGGGGTGTGCCGTGTCGTCGACGGCCGCCTCACCGGCCTCGTCGAACATCACGGCATCGGCCGACGTGCCGACGGTTCGATCACCGCTACCGACCCCCCCGCCGAGCTCCCCGGCGACACGGTCGTGTCGATGAACGTGTGGGCCTTCCCGCGGGTCGTGTTCGACCATCTCGGCGAGGGCTTCGAGCGTTTCCTCGCCGACCACGGCGACGATCCCGGTGTCGAGTACCTCCTTCCCAGTGTCGTCGACACCCTGCGAGTGCGCGGTGTGCTCGAGGTGGAGGTCGTCCCCACCTCGGCCACCTGGGTGGGGGTGACCAATCCCGACGACCTCGACGTGGCCCGTGAACGCATCGCCGAGCTCGTCGGGCGCTGAGTCGGCCGGGGCCGTGCGGGCCTGGGCGCCGGGCCGGGTCAACCTGATCGGTGATCACGTCGACTACGTGGGCGGTCTGGTGTTGCCCATGGCGGTCGACCTCGGCACGAGCGTCACCTTCGTTCCCGGCGGCGACCGTCTCCGCCTCCGCTCCGCCGACGAGCCCGACCCCGTCGACATCCCCGTACCCGTCGCCGATCCGGCCTCGGTCCGGCCGGACTGGGGCCGCTACGTGGGCGGGGTGGCCGCCGAGATGGGCCTCACCGTCGGGGGACGGGGATCGATCTCTTCGACCCTGCCGCTGGGTGCGGGCCTGTCCTCGTCGGCCAGTCTCGAAGCGGCCCTCGCCGTCGCCTTCGGCCATCCGGGCCCGCCGGGAGAGCTGGCCCGCCTGTGCCAGAGGGCCGAGCAGGCCGCCTCGGGGGTCCCGTGCGGGATCATGGACCAGCTCGCCGTCGCCGCCGGGGTCGAGGGGGCCGCCCTGCTCATCGACTGCCGCGACGAGACCGTCG
>RFFY01000252.1 GCA_003697065.1 Actinomyces sp.
CCTGGACGCTCGCGGCCGCGCCCGTGGCCACGGTGCGGATCTCGACCACGCCGCCCGGGCCCGCGTCCACGGTCACGGCCGGCACGGCGGCCTCGAGGACGGCCTTGACCTCGGCCACGGTGACCGCGGCGAGGTCGGCGACGTTGCCCGCGCCGGAGACGGCACCCGGCGGGAAGCCGAGGGCCGCGTTGGCGGTGCCGCCCGTGACCTCGACCTGGCTCGAGGTCCCCTCGGTGTCGCTCTCCAGGGTCAGCACGCCGGCCAGGACCAGCGCCTTGCCGCCGTCGATCTGGGCGTTGATGGTGGCCGCGAGCTCGTCGGCGGTGGCGGCGCCGATGTCCCCGAAGGACGCGGCGGCGAAGACGACCACCTGCTCGGGCCCGCCGTCGAAGCGGAGCGTGAGCGTCTGGCCGTCGGCCAGGGCGAACGGCCCCGGGCCGCCCGCGGCGACCTGGGCCGCCGAGCCGTTGAAGGTGGCCTGCTCGTCGGGGCCGCCGCCGACCGACAGCACGATGCGGTCGCCGTCGGCGAGGAGGAAGGGCTCGGCCGCGGCGCCGACCACGATCGCCGGCGTCGGGGCGCCGGGCGTGGTCAGGAAGCCGAAGGACCGGACGGCGGTGGCGGTCGCGGGGTCGGCGACGTCGGCGTGGTGTACCGTGCGGACCACCCAGAGCTGGCTGCCGCCGTTCTCGAAGAAGCCCATGGCGGCGAGCGCCAGGTCGGAGTTCGGGGTGAAGCCGCCGAAGCGGTCCTGGAACTCCTCGAAGGAGGTGACGAGCACCGCCTGGTCGATGGGCCCGCGCTCGGTGATGCCGACCATGCCGGCGACGGAGGTCGGCAGCGCCGGGATGCCCCGGACCCGGGGCTCCTCCTCGACGACGACGACCTTGGAAGAGAGAAGCTGCATTGCTCACTCCGTTCGCAAAGCGGTCAGCCCTCAGCGGTCAGCCTTCAGCCGCTTGAGGAATGCCGCGAGCATCTTGCGCACCTCGAAGGTCTGGGCTTCGAGCCGTGCGTGGATTTCCGGGTCGAGGTAGCCGAGGTCGCGTGCGAGGAGCAGGTGGTACTCCGTCTCGCTCGTCGAGCCTGCGGCCATGGCGACGAACCGACCCAGCTCGGCGTCGCTGTCACGGCCGCACCCCTCGGCGATGTTGGTGGCAATGGATGCCGCTGCACGCCGGAGCTGCCCGGTCAGCCCGAACCGCTCGTCGCGTGGGAAGCCTTCCGTCGCACGGTAGACGTCCAGGGTCAGGCGGTGGGCCTTCTCCCAGACCTTGAGGTTCTTGAAGTCACGCATCGTCTCTCCTTGCTGATGGCTGAATGCTGACGGCTGATAGCTGGACATCGGCCACTTCATGGCCGATGTCCATCGACAGCCCCTCGTCGATGTCGAAGCCGCGGACGACGAAGCCGCAGGTGAAGACGCGCACGTCGTCGGGCCCGTCGAGCCGCGTCTGGACCTCGCCCTCGGGGTCCATCTCCCAGCGCGCCGCGCCGGCGTCGGGGTCGTCCGGATCGCGGGGCAGCTCGACCCAGCGGTTGCGGTTGAGGAAGGTCGC